>NZ_VFBD01000015.1:0-26187 GCF_011319765.1 Pseudoalteromonas sp. MB47
CTGAAAGTGCTTTACAACCCGAAGGCCTTCTTCACACACGCGGCATGGCTGCATCAGGCTTGCGCCCATTGTGCAATATTCCCCACTGCTGCCTCCCGTAGGAGTCTGGGCCGTGTCTCAGTCCCAGTGTGGCTGATCATCCTCTCAAACCAGCTAGGGATCGTCGCCTTGGTGAGCCATTACCTCACCAACTAGCTAATCCCACTTGGGCTAATCTTATGGCGTGAGGCCCGAAGGTCCCCCACTTTGGTCCGTAGACATCATGCGGTATTAGCAGTCGTTTCCAACTGTTGTCCCCCACCATAAGGCATATTCCCAAGCATTACTCACCCGTCCGCCGCTCGTCAGCAGAGTAGCAAGCTACTCTCTGTTACCGCTCGACTTGCATGTGTTAGGCCTGCCGCCAGCGTTCAATCTGAGCCATGATCAAACTCTTCAATTAAAAGTTTTTTGTTTGAAGTAAACTTCAAACCGTGCTCAATGAATTCTGTATAAATTGACTATATAGTCACTCATAAGAAATTGAGACTCTAATTTTTTTGCTCCACTTAGTAAACTAAGCTTCGCTGTTAGAACTCAATCTGTACGAGTGCCCACACAGATGATTGCTTTATATTGTTAAAGAACGTTGCGACGTTGTCGCTAGGGATGCGTATAATACATCCTTAATTTTTCGAGTCAATACTTAATTTCAAACTTTCTTTCGATTATTTGAAACCGAAGTTTCACTTAACTCTCTGCTACGTTGTTCAGCGTCTTTCGTTGCTGCCCGCCGTGTCAGTGGGGTCGCATTATAGGGAGATCCAAAAACAGATCAACACTTTTTTTCGATCTTTTTACTGTTCGCTCAAAAAGCGAACTAAATTTACCGAAAACAGCAAAAACGGTCGCTATTATGGCTGTTTTTTAAGCCAATATTCATAATTTAATGCAAATTTCATTGCTATGTTCATTTAACTCGTTAAGATAGCAAGTTCACAATGTTAAATTAATGTTTATTTCTTGTTTATTGGTAGATCAAAATGAAATTACCCGATCAAAAATCTTTTCTTTTCTCCGTTATTCTTGCTGTTTTAGGTTTTGTGGTTGTTAAGTTCGCACTTGCAAGCTTAGCTTTAGACCCAGCATTGCTATTTGGTGCAGGCTTATTAATTGGTGCTTTAGTTATTGCAGCACTTTCATCAGCGTCAAGTGAGGAGGCCGAAGTAAAAACAAAAACACTTTATGTTGGCAACCTACCTTATCGTGCTAATGAAGGTGTTGTTCGTGCTTTATTCGAAGAACAAGGCAAAGTTTTCAATGTACGTTTATTAAAAGATAAAAATACAGGTAAACGTCGTGGCTTTGGTTTTGTTGAAATGGCTGAAGCTGATGCAGATAAAGCAATCAATCAATTAAATGATAGCGAATTCCAACAACGTACTTTAAAAGTGCGTGAAGCAAAACAAAAACAAGAGAACGAAGCTAACAGCTTTCGTGAGGGATCTGATCAGTCAGCGTAATAAGCTCAACGCTTAATTGCGAATGACCAATAGGAGCCGTTGCATAATAGTGCAGCGGCTTTTTTTTATCTGTAGTAAGAGTAAAGCCTCGTAGAGCAATTAAACTTTCAACGCGCTTAGCAATCGCTTTGCCTGAGTCAATAAGGAAGATCTGTTGTTTATAGTAGTCACTAATCGCGCTGGCTAGTAATGGAAAGTGTGTACAGCCAAGTACCAGTACATCTATATCTTCTGCTATCGCTAAATTACTCAATACTTTCTCAAGCTTTGCTTTATTGATTTTCTGCGTATGAAATAGTGTTTCTGCAATTTCTACCAGCTCAGTTGAGCCATATAAGCTGACTTGTGTGTCTTGGCTATGAGTACTAATTAAATTTGCAGTATAGCGACTCTTGATGGTTGATGGTGTTGCCAGTAAACCAATATGTTTGCTGTTACTTATAGCGCAAGCAGGTTTTATTGCAGGTACTACCCCGACAACTTCTATACTTGTGTGCTGACGAATAGTATCTAAGGCAGAGGTAGAGGCGGTATTACACGCAATAACTAGAATATCAACGTGTAAGTTTGCTGTCTCGATAAACTGTAGTAGCGCTAAAAGGCGGGCTATGATCGTTTGCTGACTTTGCGCGCCATAGGGCAATAAAGCATTGTCCATAAAATAACTATAATCAGCATCTGGGATCAATGCTTGGATCTGTTCAAGTACGGTTGTTCCACCTATACCAGAATCAAACACCATTATATGAACTGACAAACTGCTTACCTCGGATCATCAAAGATCAGCAGTTTGCCATGCAGCTTTATAAAAAGAAAGAAAGGACTATGCCTCTTCTTCTGTTGCCGAGCGTAGCTTATTCATTTGTTCGAACATTGCTTTGGTATAATCCACCAGCTTACTGACTTCTTCTTTATCTTGGTTTAACCATTGTAAGATGCCAGCCAGTTCATTTTGCAAACCAATATCGCCCGCTTTATTAAACGCCTGTTTCAAATCGTCATTAAATGGCGCTATTTTCTCAGCAACTTCTTTTTCAGGAGCAGGTTTATATTCTTCATACCCTTTAATCGCTGCTACTGTTTTGGTTTGTTTTAGATCCATGGTAAAGCCGACTAGTTGCTCGTTACCTAAGTTCAGCTCTTTAGCTTGTTCAAAGGCATCTTCTAATGAGCCAGAGAAGAATGTTTCGCTAACATTCTGCAAGTCTTCCATCAATTCATTGATAGCTTGCTGCTCTTGCTCATTTAAATCACCATTGACTGACATAGAGAATGATAAATCACGTGATTGCGAAGACTCACTGACAAAGGCTTCGTTGTCGCCATTTTTGCTATAACTGCTTGCAGACTTACTTTCGTATGCATCAGCAAAGCTAATACTGACTTCATCACCTTCAGCGGTGGTGAAAGTGTACTCCGCGTTATTACTTAAGCTGATGTATTGAGCTTGGCTGACTGAAACCGCATTAGGTTTAGGATTGAACAAGTCTTCTTCTAATTCATCAATACCTTTAAAGATACCTTCTTTAGACTTTTCGATACCCTCTTCGATGTCATCGTTAAGAATACCTGACTCTTTAAGCTCATCATACGCATCGTCGATGCCCATTTGCACACCTTTACGTGCATCACCTAGCATGCCTTTGAGTTTTTCATCATCAGCACCATCGGCTTTTGCTTTACGAAGTGCACCGCCAACAAAGTCGAGTACGTTTTTCACGATCTCTTCAAAGTCGAACAGCGGTTTATCTTTTTTCTCTTCGGCTTTAGGTAAACCAAGTGCCTCAGCAAGTTTATCATCAAGAACTTTTGCCGCGAGCTCACGACCGCGTTGTTGATAACTATCTTGACGATTTTGAATGGTAGGCTGCTGCAGAGCCTGTTTACCATTGTATTTATTCACATTTGTATTAGGCATATAGCCTAGGTTGCCAATTTTCATGATCCGACTCCATGTTATGGTTAACTCATTATCGGCCAAAAACCAAAGAACTTAAGTTTTTTGTATAAAAAAACGACACTAAAATAAATAACAAAACTAGACAAATCCTCAGCGCTCCCTACAATAGCGCCGTTATACAGCTAAGAGATAAAAGGTAATCAGCCATGGCGGTTATAAAAATTGATACAACTCAATATGATGCACAATTGAGTGAGAAAGAGCAGCGCATCACCTCACAGTTTCGACGTTTTGGGGTCGAAAAATTAGAAGTGTTCGGCTCTGATCCTATTCATTACCGCCAACGTGCAGAGTTTCGTGTTTGGCATGAAGGTGAAGACCTGTTTCACATCATGTTTGATCAACAAACTAAAGAAAAGATCCGCGTAGATGAGTTTGACCCTGCAGCACCTTTAGTGGGTGAAGTGATGCAAGCGATGATCGAAAACTTAAAAGACAATGAAGTTCTGCGCCGTAAGCTGTTTCAAATCGATTACCTTTCAAGCTTAAGTGGCGAGATCCTTGTTAGCTTATTGTATCACAAACAACTAGATGAGCAGTGGCTACAAGCAATTAAAGAGCTTAAAGCAAAACTGAGCACACAGTTTAAGATTGATTTTATTGGCCGTGCTCGTAAGCAAAAAGAAGTGATTGGTAATGATTACGTTATCGAGCGTTTAAACGTAAACGGTAAAGAGCTTATTTATCAGCAAGTCGAAAATAGCTTTACGCAACCGAATGCGAAAGTAAACATCAAGATGCTAGAGTGGGCACAAGCGCTTTGCCAACCCCTCAATAATGACTTACTGGAGTTATATTGTGGAAATGGTAACTTTTCGATTGCTCTTGCGGGTTCATTCGACCGGGTATTAGCCACTGAGATATCAAAATCATCGGTTTACTCAGCACAATACAATATTGCACAAAACAAGGTTGAGAACTTAGATATCATTCGTATGTCGAGTGAAGAGTTCACTCAAGCAATGAAAGGCGAACGTACCTTCTCTCGTTTAGATGGCATAGACCTGAAAAGCTATAACTGCCAAACAATCTTGGTGGATCCACCACGTGCTGGAATGGACACGCTAACTTGTGACCTAGTTGCGAACTACGACAACATTATTTATATCTCGTGTAATCCCGATACCCTAGAACGTGACCTTGATCACTTATGCAAAACCCATGAAGTAAAACGTTTTGCAATTTTTGATCAATTCCCTTACACCCATCACATTGAATCAGGTGTGTTTTTACAACGTAAATAAAATCACTCTGCCAGCGCAGCAAATAGCGCTGGCAACTGCTGCTCGCTGAATACAGCTATACCATTGTCAGTTAACAGCCTTGCAGTTAACCCCATCCCTGAAATTTTCTTTCCTGAATGACTACCATCGTAAATAGTATTGCGACCACATGACGGGCTTGATTCTTTTAACAACGCATAGCGAATGCCCTTTTTTTTGCAAAGTTTAAGTGCTTGTTCTGCGCCATAAGCAAACTGCACTGTGACATCTTGCGCATCTTTGGTAAGTACTCTACCCACTTTGATTTCTGCAGGCGGCCTTGGTGTAGGTAAGCCACCAGCTACTTCAGGGCAGAATGCAACGAGCCTTTCTTGCTGTTTAAGAGTTTCTAAACCAGGATGGAGTAAGTTTTGCGATTGCCCGTCATAACGAACAGGGTTTCCTAACAAACAGCTTGAAACTAATAGTTTTTGCATTTGCTTTACCAATAAAAAAGCTCCGCGAACGGAGCTTTGAATTAAATTTAACTAATTAGCTTATTTATCAGCTAGGTAGTTAATTAAATCTGCCATGCTCTTTGCATCACTGATGCCTGAGTCCGCACCTAAGATTAAGCGATATTTACCATTAACAATAAAAGTTGGAACGCCTTTTAAAGCACCTTTTTGTTGGTAGTATTCTTGGTCGCGTTTCATTTTAGACGCCATAGTACGTACAGAAAAGCTGTTGTAGTACTTATCAAAATCTTCAGCCGATACACCTTGTGAAACAAAGATGTCTTTCATATCAGCTAGTTCGTTAATACGAGCACGCTTACCGTGAATATGATTAAACACAGCGGCTACTAACGCGTCTTTCTGTGGTAACACATTAGCCGTCGCATAACCTTGCGCTAAGATGGTTTGAATTTCTGGATCACGAGGACCTGAAAAATCAACATGGCTCTTTTTGAGTTTAACGCCATCTTTAAGAAGTGTTTTAAGCTCTTTCACAACTGGCTCGAAGTTATTACAGTGTGGGCAGTAGAATGAGAAGAACTCTTTTACTTCTGGCTTTTTAGAAGCGCGTGCATCAATCGTTTCATAATGCTTACCTTCTTCATATTGAGCAGCTGAGGCATTTGCCGCTAAACCTAGCGTGGCAGCCATTAATACAGCTTTTACTAACTTGATCATTACTTCTTTACTCCAAAATTATTGTTTTAATAAAAATTCGACTAATTCATCAAGCATCTGCTGGCTCTTGATGGTATTTAAATTAATTTTGTATTTATCATTGACGATAAAAGTTGGTACACCTGTTAAGGCGCCCATGTCTGAATATTTTTGCTGCTTATCTTGCATCGCTTTTTCAGCGCTAATCACTGGCATGCTTGCAATTTCAGCATCAAACACTTCATTACTAATACCATTAGTTGCAAGTAGTGCTTTAACGTCTTTCATGTCTTTAAGTAAGGCACGTTGTCTATGGATGCTGTTAAAGATTTGATCAGCTACTTGTTCTGCTTTGCCATGTTGCTTAGCAATTAAGTAGGCATAGCTTAAGTTACTTTGAGTTTGCTTAGACACACCGCCTAAAAAGTTAACATGACTTTTTACAAATTCAGTCCCTTCAGGAAGACTTGCCGTTAATGCTTTTGCAACTGGTTCAAACTGAAAACAGTGTGGGCAATAAAATGAAAAGAACTCGGTTACTTGAGGTGTTGCACTTTTCTCAACTTTTAATACTTCGTATTGATTACCTGCTTCAAAATCAGCAGCAAAGGCCGCAAAAGGTAAACATAAAATGAGTAGACTTAACTTTAATTTTTTAAACATTGTTCTCTCGACTTTATTAACTTTAAAAATTTATGGTAATAATTTTAATGGTGCTTCTTGTAGCGCTGCAAGCTGTTCTTTTAACGCTAGTATTTGCTGCTCCCAGTATTTGTCTTCAGCAAACCATGAAAAGTTCCGCGGGAACGCAGGATCATCCCATCTTTTCGCCAACCAGCCCATGTAATGCACCATTCGCATCGCTCTAAGTGGTTCAATCAGCTTTAATTGGCTGTGATCAAAATCGCAAAATTCTTCGTATGCTGCGACTAAAGTGTCTAACTGTAACAGTTGATTGTTACGATCGCCACTGAGCATCATCCAAAGATCTTGAATTGCAGGCCCTTGTCGGCTGTCGTCTAAATCAACAAACATTAATGCATCACCAGACCACAGTATATTGCCGGCATGACAGTCACCGTGCAGACGAATAGTTTCAACATTTTTATACTGCTGTGTGGTTTCTTTGATCACCAAATCTAAAATAGTATAAAAGGCGTTCTCTAATGCCATTGGCACCAAGTTACTTGCCTGTAACTGAACTTTAGCTGTCTTAAGATATTCTTCACAGCTGATCACAGGTCTATGTTCAAATGGCTTTGCTTTTGCTACTTGGTGCATTCGCCCAATTAAGCGGCCAAGTACATCAAGTTGATCTAAATTATCAACTTCAAAAATGCGGCCCCCCACACTTGGGAATAACGTAAACAAATAACCATCATGCTCAAATAAGCTTTGCCCTTCGATAATTACAGGTGCAACAACTGGCACTTCGGCCTCAGCGAGTTCAAATGCAAATGCATGCTCTTCTAAGATTTGCGCCTTACTCCAGCGCTCTGGACGGTAAAACTTAACAACATAACGATGGCCATCTTCTGCTTTAAATTGATAAACACGGTTCTCGTAGCTATTTAATGCCAGCAGCCCTGATTCAGCATAAACACCGATACTTTCAACCGCATCTAAAATTGAATCGGGTGTAAGGTCTACAAAACTAAATTTACTCATAATGCCTCATCATATAAAAAAAGCGGGAAAATCCCGCTTTTTATTCATTCGCTCAGTGTACTTAATTATCGCGCCTTAAAGAAGTTACTCGGCTGTGAAATCTGCACATCAGGCTCACCATCGACAGAAAGTACGAACTCAAACTTCGTCATCGGCTTTTTCAAATCATAAGGATCAACAACCAATGACAGTGGCACGTTATAAGACTCGCCAGAAGGTACTGTGAAAGTTTGTTTGCCAATGTACTCAAAGTTATCAAGCCCTTCAACACGAATATTAAAGGTTTGCTGATGCTGAGCTTTGTTAATTACTTTTAGTGTATAGGTGTTTTCAACTAGGCCATTAAAGTCAACACGGTATAGCTGATTACGGTCACGGATGATATCCAACTCCATCGGTTTACGCATCGCAATATTTGCCACCAGCGCCCCTGTTAACACCACTAAGATAACTAAATAACCAATTAACTTAGGGCGCAGTGCGTGTGTTTTGTTGTCTGGCGTTTCTAAGTTGCGTTCTGTGGTGTAGGAAATAAGGCCGCGTGGGTAATTCATTTTATCCATCACCCCATCACACGCATCGATACATGCACCACAGTTAATACACTCATATTGTAAGCCGTTACGAATATCGATCCCCGTAGGGCACACCTGCACACATAAGTTACAGTCGATACAATCACCTAAGCCAAGCTCTTTTGGATCTTGCTTGCGTGAACGTGGGCCGCGGCTCTCACCACGTGCCTCATCATAGCTCACGGTAAAGGTGTCTTTATCGAACATAGCTGATTGAAAGCGAGAATAAGGACAAATGTGTAAACACATAATCTCGCGCATCCAACCCGCATTACCATAAGTACAGACTGCAAATACGGCTAAACAAATATACGAATACGCTGTTGCATCAAGGGTAAAAAGATCAGGTAGCAACTGGCGGATAGGCGTAAAATAACCAACAAAAGTAAACGCTGTATAAAGTGAGAATAACCACCAACTACCGTGCTTGGCGCTTTTTCGCCAAAACTTATCAAAGTCCATCGGGCGTTGATCTAGTTTCTTTCGCTGATTAGCTGTACCTTCAAACTTTTCTTCAAACCAAATAAAAATGAAAGTCCAAACAGTTTGTGGGCAAGTATAACCACACCAAACCCGTCCATAGAAAGTAGTTACTAAGAACAACGCAAACGCCGCCAACATTAAAATGAAAGCAAGGATAGTCAGATCTTGTGGCCAAAGCGTTAAACCAAAAATGTTAAACTTTTGCCCTACCAAATCGAACAGTACAGCTTGCTGGCCATGGAAGTTGATCCAAGGTAGTAGCATGAACGCAAGCATGCCGATAAAACCAATTCGTTGTCTCAACAGTTGGTGTAAACCCGTTACAGCTCGAACATAAATACGGTTACGTGGATTAAATCTATCATCGAGGGAAGCATTTTCCGGTTTCTGGATTTTTACTTCCGTTGGGATATTTTTAACCTTAATCTGATTATCCATTAAAATTCCTCAACGCCACTAGGAAATAATACTCAAACATATGTTTGCAGTAAGAGGTTTCTGTGCCAATAAGCAAATCAGAATACATCTCATTACGTTCAAAGATTTCTGAAACTTTAAATCTATATATTGCATTATACTCAATCTATGGAAAATTTCAGGGTTAGATTTCATATACGAACTTTTAACTATTTAATCGTATCTGCTTGCTTTTAAAACAACCATTTTATTAAACTTGCAGCTACCACCTATTCATTCAGATCAAAGTTTATTGGACTATGAAAAAGTTTCTCATCTTAGTGCTTATAATTTTAGCACTTTTCACAATTGATCATCCTTTGATCAAAGAACCTAGGGACAGGTTACTAGGTGAGGGAGTCGGTATGATTTCTGATGCTAGTAAGGTAAACCGAAGTCCTGCCGCTAATATGGCTAAAAATAATATTAAGTCACAACTTAATTTATCAAACTCAGAGCTTGAGTATATTGAAGACACATTCACTACCGACGATAAACTACAACTCTTTCACCTTCATTATTGCCGTGAAAAAGATATTAACTTGTACTTTTATGGCGAACGCTTGAATCGTGTTTGTAGTATTGTTTCGAATGCGCTTGAAGAAAGGCTAAACAAGTAATGGACTTTTCTGCTTTAAACAAAAAAACCAGCGACTCGTTTGCTAAACAACGTAATATGCTAAAGAAGCTGGGCAAGGGTCAAACCTTATACTGCGAAGAGTGTAAAGGCGCCCTCACCTTAGATTTGAAAACTGATCAGCCAGGTAAAGGCGTTGTATGCTGTGCCAAAGGTTGCACAAACATCCTACTCGAGCTGGGTTAGTTCCAGCTCTCATCATTATATAGTTGGCTATTTACAGCAACGACTTCAATTAACTCTGCAAAGCCAGCGGCGAATTCATTCATTACTTCATATTGCTGCTGGCATAGTTGCCCTTCTGATAAACCATTATCAGTTGCAAGGGCTGCAATTTCACTCGCTTCAAGGGTAAAAAAGCCTAAGCTTTGCAGAGCTGTAGCCAAGGCTTCTTTTAACTCATCAGCTAACTGTGGCGCGCTTAATAGCTTGTTAACGTAACCTTGCGCACCATGCATAAAACCTTGGCTCCAATGCTGACATTCTTGAATATCTAGGTATTGTTGCCCTTGCGAGCTCAGCTGTAGGCTCACAGGTAATGCAAAACCCGTCTCGAATACTTGTTCGCTGATCTGTTGATATAAAGCCATAAATGCAAACAGCACTTGCTCATCCATTTGCCCATCAGAACCAGGTGCAACTTCTTCTAACCACTGGTGAACATCAAGCGGCTCAGGAGCACAGATCACCGCAAATAAATAACCTTGGGTTTGCGCCAAGCTAAGCGCATCTTGATGCTGCGCTAAAAACTGACTTAAAAGCTCGCTTTGCTGCTTTGAAAACTCAGGTAATTGCATACTATTCAATTAATCCAATTTAAAAGTTAAGCGGATAACGACCTTCGTTATCAGGACGACCAAGAAACTTCGCAGCATCATGCACTTCTTTCGGTAAGCTTGCTTCAGGTTTAATATAACCAGCTACTTTAAAGTCTAGGTTCGCTTTTAATACTGCATCAGCTTCAAGCCCTAAACGGTTTTCAGGGTCTACAAGTACTGCTACATCACCGGATTTACAGCTTAAACGGCCACTTAAAGGACCAATGCTAAACCAGTTATTCATTCCTTTCACATCAATGTTCGGGCTCGCAATTTCGCCGCTTAGACTTTCACAATAAGGCTCGCCTGAACTGTACTCATCTAAATCTACAATCACACGACCTTGCGCACTAATCGGCAAAGGTAGTTGTAAACGTTGCATGGCACGTTCAACTGTTAAGCGTAAAGTGGTCTTTTTCACAGTAACCGCTTGGTTAAATAAACCGTAAGAAAAATCAGCATGGCCTGAAATATCCGCTTTATCACGAGGATCACCAAAACGTACCGTACCCACTAATTTACCTGTAAACAGTGACCACCCCGACAATTGCCAACGTACATTGTTTAATTGCTCACCATCAAAACGTACCTGCATAATGCGCCCGTCCCATAGCGTGCCACTGGCTTTACCTAATTGTAATTGCTTTGGTAAATGTGGCTTGGCTAAATCAAGTGCAACGGCAGCGGGTGTTTTTACCAGCGTAAACACCAAAAAACACATCACAAACACTGTGATTAATAAAATAACTCTTTTCATCGTTTACTTCTCTAGTACCAAACGACTTACACGCACAAAGCCTGATTTGTCATCTTTACTTAAATCTAAATTCTCGATTAGCACACCATGTGAATTAACCAGTTCATCTAACCATTCAACAAGGTTATTAAACTCAACAGAGTCAATGGTTAAACGAAGTGAATTGTCATTTGGCTGCATTTTGCTAATGATAATTTGATAACGATTACGGGTGCTATTAACGATTTGGCTTAAGCTACGGCTGCTCGTATTACGTGCATTACCACTCGCTTTAAGTTTAACAATACTTTCATCAACCCACGCCAACAGCTCTTGCTGTTTTATTGTGTCTTGCTCTGCTTTTTCGATAGCAGCGTTAAGTGGACGAAAGACCCCCATAACCAGCACAAAAATAACAAACACACCACCTGCAACCATTACAAGTTGCTGCTCTTGTTCTTTTAACGAGCGCCAATAATTGATTATTTGGTTTTTCATGCCGCACCTCGTAACTTAATTTCACCAACGACATAATCACCATCATTGTTCAGCGAGCCTTGATCTACGGTTAAGCCACGCTGCTCTAATATTGCTTTTACTTTACTGAATGACTGGAAATCTTTGCCGCGCGCGCGAATACGTAATTCGTTACGACCTTGATCGTAGCGAAGCGTTTCTGGTGTGAAGTCGTTTACTTCACTAAAAATCGAGACAAGATCGTTAGTCAAATCTAAGAAGCCAGCAGTGCTGCCACCTTCTATCAATGCAAGTTCGCTGCGAATTTGACTGCGGATAAGCTGAGGTCGCACTTTTTTATTTGGAAAAGCACGCTGATAATTAGCAACCACTTCTGCTTTTGCGGCTTCAAGCTGGTTATTTAACTTATAAAGCTCAAGCGACTTAACACCCACACTGCAAACTAGTGCAACACCTGCTGCAATAGCTGCTTTTTGCCAATAGCCCCACCAAATCGCTGATTTTTTCTTAAGCTGATAAACACCTTGGCGAAGGTTGAATTTCACTTCAGGTAACTGCTTAGCGAATAAGGCTAAAGGTAAATCGTATTGCTGCGTTTGAGCACTAAGGTTAACTGTATCAGGAAAAGCCGTTGCAGGGCTAAAGTGTGCAACATCAGGGTTACCTAATGCTGTTAAATAGCCAGCAAGCCAGTTCGGCTCTACAGCGGCAATATGCCAGTTACCCTGTTTACATAGCCACTGGCCATTAAGCTCAATAGCGCGTAACTGAGTATTGCCATCAACATCAGGTAACAATAAAGCATCCGGCAGTATTTTATATACTTCGATGCCATGCTCATTAAACTCTGCTAGCCATTGCTCAAACCATTCACGATCGGTCATCGCGATGTTAATAGCGTGCTTTTCATCAACAAGTGTTGGCTCAGCAATCGCTATGAACAAGTCATCAACATCACAGGCTATTTCTTCTTCTAGCATGTAAGGAAGTGCTTGCTCTAACTTACGGTTCCACTTAGTTGGTAGGGTAACTGTTTTAAGTTGTACCTGATCGCTTGGTAAAAGTGCGACTACTTCCCGTGATTGTGCTTTTTCTGTTAGCTCACCAAGTTGTGTTGCATTGGCAATTTCACCGCTGGCAATTATTTCTTGTTCTATTGGTGAGTAAATTAGCCAGTTAAGGCTGTCTTTCAACGTTTGACCCGTACGGATCAACAATATCTCTGTCACTGTACGCCTCCAAATTTTCGCGCCAGTATCGTTACTGTACCATTAGTGGCATGGAGTAAGGTGGTCATCGAAAAACGCAGCTCTGCAAATTCAGCCTGCGTTTGTAGTTTAAAATATTCACTGTTGATACTGAATAGATTTTCAACGGCTTTCACGTTTTGTGCGCCTTGTTGGTTAACCTCTTCAAAAAAAGCTTCTAAATCATCATACCCATCTTGAGGACGTGATGATAATACCGCTTCAGCGCCTGAAAGGCTTAAGCCATCAATAAGCGAGCTTAATAAAATCGCACTTTCTGCAGGTAGTGTATTAACGTTTATTTGCAGCAACTCACTGCCAGGAATAACACACACAAATGGTAAGAGTTTCTCCATAACGAGTGGGTTAAAACCTTTTACCAAACGAAGTTCAGAGGTCGAAGCAAAGTAACTATTTGCCGTCATATATGGGTATTGTCGAGATAAATACTCATCTTCTTCTGCACCCGAGCGATAGGTAATACTATCTTCATCTAACCAATCAAACACACTATCGGCCATGGCTTCTTCTGATTCATCAGTTGGTAAATTCTCAATGTTTTCTAATAATGCCAACAATGCCTTATGTGCTGGGTTCGTTTTATTATTTGGATCCGTCTGCGGATCTGGTTTTACATGCAATGCATTTAAGTTTAAACATGCTTGTAAATCAGTAATCGTGCCACTTAAGGTACCATTATCAACAGGATAAGGAACCCCGCCCTGCTGTGCCCAAATTTGCTCTAAATGCGTTTTATCAGGATCATCTTTTTTAGTTTGTTTTAGTGCTTTAATTGCCAGCTCTTCAGCTGCAAAGGCATACCATTTAGCCTGTTGATGGTTTTGAATATTGCTACTACGCTGCACTTGCACCATTAAATTAGCACTCATCTCAACGGCTAACATCGCAGCCAGCGCCACAATAAATAGCACAATAACAAGCGCCGCACCTTTGGAGCGATTCATTGTAGTCATGACTAGCCACCCGTTCCGCTATTATTATTGTTATTACCATTAGCGCCGTTATTACTATTATTTGTTTGAGTAGTTAATTTGCCCTCACCTGGCACCAAAAACACGCGACGAATTGGCTCCTGTTCTATTTTTTGAATAGTGACTGCAACCGCTTTTGGCAGCGCTTTAATTTGCCACTGCTCTTGCCACTCGTCTTTGTCATTTAAAAATTCAAACTTCAGATCTTCAATATCTTCTAAAATAACTTGTGAGCGCGGCTCCATGTTATCTAGTTGATCAACATACACCCGATACACTCGTTCAAGATTATCATCTATCACGCGATAACCAACCGCTTGCAGTTCAGAGCGCGGCAGTAGATTAATCGGGTTAATCCAACCATCACGAACAAAGCCAATACCATCGTATTGGCTATCAAGAATATAACGACCAGCCAAAACATACGTGTCTTGAAAATCACCGGCTTCGTTTCGAACCTGACGTTTAGTCATTTGACTAAAATCTTGGTCCATCAAACGAAATAAGGTTTGATAACCATTTAACTCAGCAATCGTCTCGTCTGAGGCTTCTTTTGCTTTGGTTGTCGAATCAAGAATTTGATGGGTCGATAACACCACAAAGGCTAAAATGCCCATGGCGACAATTACTTCAAGTAAGGTAAAACCGCGTTGCTTCACTACTTATCACCTTTATTCAAATAAGTAGAAAGCTCATACACTGGGTATTCAAGCTTTTCATCGGCGAACACGTTAATGGTGACCTTTACAAAGGTTTTATCAGCAGTAGGAACCACGTCCTGACGCCAGTACCATTCAAAACCAGCGAGTGTTTCAGTGCCTTTGACGCCACTTTTGCCTGTCCATTTATCGCCTTTAGCGCGCTGCTCAACCATTACGTTCTCGGCAACCCAAGAAGCATAAGTTTGTTCTTCAATCGACGATAGGTGATTAATGTGCTCACCGGTTGCCTGCATTGCGGCAATACCGGCCATTGCACAAATAGCCAAGGCAACCATCACTTCGAGTAAGGTAAAACCTGCTGACTTATTCATTACTCAGGCTCCATACGAAACTTTACCGGGGCCATAAATTCGCCTTCGATAAAATACTGTGGTTCACGCTCATCTTTAAGCTCGTAAATCAATTGAAACGCACTGACTTCGCCAGAAGATAAAATAAGGACTTGCGGTATTTTGAGCTTTTGCAGCTCAAGTAAGCTGTCTTCGTCACCACCGCTCATTAATTCACGCCAGTTGGACTGCTCTAGCAAGTTATCTTGTGCCCAGGCTAAATCATCAAGGTTAAGAGTGAGTTCAAAGCGCTCATCAACCTTAATTGGGGCAAACAATTTTTCACGGTCAAAAGTAACCCACTTATCACCGTCAAAAACTAAAAATTCAAATGTATCTTGGTCAAGATGAAAGCCCAGCTCAACCTGATTTAAAATCGCAAACTCAGACGCCATATTAATCGTAGTATGTAATCTGAGCGCTTGTTTTTCGAGTTCTTCTTCAGCACCTCCATCAAAACTGTAGGCAACCATTTTGGTGACAAAACCAATCACCACGAGCACCATTAATATTTCGATGAGGCTAAACCCTTTCGCGTGCTTAGCACGGCCAGCCAAACGCAAACGACCAAGGCTTACCATAATAGTAAGCCTTGATGTGTATAAGCTTTGTTCAGTTGGCTGAATTTAGGCATTATTACTTTTCTTCATCCCAGTTACCGATGTCATCATCAGTACCTGCTTCACCATCAGGACCCATTGAGAAGATATCAATTTTACCGATTTCTCCTGGGCTGATTAGCTGGTAAGGATTACCCCATGGATCTTCTGGTAACTTCTCAAGGAAACCGCCATCAGGAAAACGCTTTGGAATTGGCTCAATGCTTGTTTTATTCACTAGCGCTTCTAAGCCTTGCTCTGTGGTTGGATACGCTTTGTTTTTAAGCTTGTATAGGCTTAACGCATCTTCAATTTGTTGAATATCTAAGTGTGCTTTATCGATTGCAGCTTCTTCTTGCTGACCCATGATATTTGGCGCCACAATTGACATGATCATACCGATAATAACCAGTACTACCATGACTTCTAGTAATGAGAAACCTGACTGTTTGTTCACAAAAATACCTCTAACTTTCTTCAAAAATTTATTATAGAGCGGCAGTGTTAGCTGCTAATTGCTCTAGTGTTCCCTAATTTAAAGACCTACAGCCTTATTCATTGCCATAATCGGCTGTAGTATTGCCATTACAATAAACAATACAATTACCGCCATTGAAGCAATCATCGCGGGCTCTAATAGTTTCAGAGACACGTTTACCATGCTCTCAAACTCACGATCTTGGTTATTTGCAGCACGTTCCAGCATTTGCTCAAGTTCACCTGATTTTTCACCACTGGCTATCATGTGTAGCATCATAGGTGGGAAAAGTTTGGTTTGCTGAAGTGAAGCACGAAGGCTCGCCCCTTCACTTACACGTGTTGCAGCATCTTGCACTGACTTTTTCATTTTTTCGTTAGCCAGTACACCACCTGAGATACGCATCCCTTCAAGTAGCGGCACTGAGCTTGACGATAAAATACTTAAAGTTCGAGCAAAACGCGCCGTATTAACACCGCGAGCTACCTTACCAATGCCCGGTAAATGCAGCACTTTTTCGTCATACCAGTAACGAATATGCGGCTGTTTAAGCGCTTGCTTAATGGCCACAGCTAACACGGTTATAATGACTAAACTAATAAACCAGTAGTTTTGCACAAAATTACTGGCGGCCATTACCCATTCAGTCGTCCAGGGTAATACTTGTTTTGATTTTTCGAAGGTCTTCAAGATTTTTGGTACCACGGTACCTAATAATACAGAGACAATCGCAATAGCAAATACCACAAGAATGGTTGGATACACCATCGCCTGTGTGATTTGACTACGCATATGCTGACGTTGTTCCGTGTAATCTGCTAAACGATTTAAAACTTGGTCTAGGTGACCCGATTTTTCACCAGCTGCCACCATAGCACGATACAAATCATCAAAGACATGCGGAAACTCGCTCATGCCATCAGCTAAGGTATAACCTTCAACAACCTTTGAGCGCACGGCCATAAGCATGCGCTTTAAACGCGGCTTTTCACATTGCTCAGCCACCGCCATGACAGCCCCTTCAACAGGTAATGCTGACTGGATTAAGGTTGCAAGCTGACGGGTGATTAATGCTAAATCTGAAGTCGAAATTTTTGGTTTAAAGAAACTCCCAAATAAAGAGCCCTTTGCCCCAGTAGCTTGCTTTTCACCTTCTGCAGCAGCAACGACCTCTAAAGGCATTAAACCTTGATCGCGCAAAGTTTGGCGGATTTGCTTTACCGTATCGGCTTCAAGAATGCCTTTTTTCTCTTTACCTCTGCCGTCGAGGGCACGGTATTCAAATGCTGCCATGATTAACCTTCCTCACGTGTTACACGCAAGACTTCTTCTAAGGTAGTGCGACCTGCAAGCACGCGATTACAACCATCTTGGCGAATACTTGGGCTATGTTTACGAATATACTTTTCAACACTTTGTTCGCCTTTACCGCTGTGGATCATTTCACGAATTGTTTCATCAACAACCAGCAATTCATGAATACCCGTACGACCGCGATAACCATTAAAGTTACACTCTTCACAACCAACTGCACGATAAATTGTTGGCGGCTCAGCAGGATTAACACCTAGTAACTGACACTCGCGCTCATCAGCAATGTGACCTTCTTTACAGCTATTACACAAAGTACGCACTAAGCGTTGTGACAATACACCGAGTAACGATGATGACAGTAAGAAAGGCTCTACGCCCATGTCTTCCATACGCGTGATAGCACCAGCAGCCGTGTTAGTATGCAGTGTTGACATCACCAAGTGACCGGTTAATGACGCTTGCACACCAATTTGTGCTGTTTCAAGGTCACGGATCTCACCCACCATCACTACGTCAGGGTCTTGACGAAGAATAGCACGTAAGCCACGTGCAAAGGTCATATCAACTTTGGTATTAACCTGAGTTTGACCAATGCCTGGGATCTCGTACTCAATTGGATCTTCAACGGTAAGAATATTACGGTCCCGTGAATTAATTTGGCTCATGCCCGCATACAAGGTGGTACTTTTACCAGAACCCGTAGGACCGGTTACTAAGATAATACCGTGTGGCTTACTGATTAAATCAGCAAACAATTCACGGTTACGCTCAGTCATACCTAAATCTTCTAGGTTCAGGCGTGCGTTGTTTTTATCAAGTAGACGTAGCACGACACGCTCACCAAAGCTTGATGGCATAGTCGATACACGCACATCTACGGCACGACCAGCAATACGCAAACTAATACGGCCATCTTGCGGAATCCGCTTTTCAGCAATATCTAGTTTCGCCATAACCTTAATACGCGACACCAACAGTGAAGCGAGTTTACGATTCGGCTTTAAAACTTCTTTTAATACGCCATCAACCCTAAAGCGAATTACCAGCTCTTGCTCAAAGGTTTCGATATGAATATCTGAAGCACCTTCTTTAATTGCTTCGCTGAGCATCGCGTTTATCAGCTTGATGATTGGCGCATCATCATCACCTGCAAGGAGATCTTCAGTTTGCGGTAACTCATCTGCAAGCGAGAATAAATCAACCTCGTTGCCGATATCTTCCATCATTTGCTGTGTTTCAGAACTATCACGCTGATAAGAAGCCTCAAGCAACAGCTCAAATTTATCATCAGGTAATTGTTCTAGCGAAAAACCATGACCCGCAATACGACGCACCTCAAGTAAAGCGTTAACATCCAACTCACCGCGGTAATAAACTGTCCAGTTGTCTTGATCTTTACCTAACAGCACACCTGTGCGACGCGCATACGAGAATGGCAACCGCTTAGTTGGCAAGCTAACAAGATCATCACTTGTTAGCAGCTCATCATGATTAGCTGATACGTCTGATGCTAGCTCGTCATTGATTTCAGAAATTGCATTAGTCATCATTGCGCTCATTCGCGTTTTGTTGTTTTAGATATTCTTCGTAAGTTGGTGGTAATACTAAGGCATCATCCCACTCTGGAAGAATTGGCGCATCTTCTAATGGCATTAAATCAATACCATCTTCTTTTTGTTTGTGTTGTTCGCCACGGATAAAGTTATATTTTGAGTGGCTTAATTTATTCATGCTGATGCCATCGCGAACAATGGTAGGACGAATAAATACAATCAGGTTACGTTTACGCTTACTGGTGCTGGTTGAGCGGAATAAATGGCCAAGTACTGGAATATCACCTAATAATGGCACCTTAGAGACACTTTCTTGCACATCTTCATCAATCAAGCCGCCCAGTACAACCATACCACCATCATCAGCCATAACCGTGGTTTTAATGGCACGTTTGTTTACCGAAATATCTACCGCAGTAGCACCACTCACACTCGACACTTCTTGCTCAATCGTTAACTGAACTGCTGAACCGTCATTGATTTGTGGTGTCACTTTAAGTTTTACACCTACTTCTTGACGTTCAACTGTTTGGAATGGATTCGCATTATTTGAGCCTGTTTGCGAACCTGTGATAATCGGTACTTCTTGACCAACAATCATTGATGCTTCTTCGTTATCCATGGTCGTTACAGACGGCGTAGCAAGAATATTAGAGTTTGTATCGGTTGAAACAGCTTGGATAATTGCACCCCAATCGTTTTTAACAATCCCCATGGCTAAACCATTGATACCACCTAGTAATGAGGCAAGTGCCGTTAAGTCACCTTCTTGTGTTTCAGAAGTCTTGGTGACTGTACCAGTTTCGGTACCTACAACCGTACCTTCAATCGTTTTATCGCGTGCTTGCTCAGCTGCAACGGCTAACGAACCAACTGGTACTGTTGTGCCGTTGTTAAACTGCATCATTCCGCCTTGCTCTGAAATCCACTGTAAGCCTAAGTTGATACCATCAGCTTCTAAAACTTCAACAATGATAGCTTCAACTAAAACTTGCGCACGACGCACATCAAGACGCTCAATTACTTGCTCAAGCGAGCGCATGGTGTCAGGCTGTGCAGTAATAACAAGTGAATTTGAATCTGGGTGTGCTTCAATACTTGTTTCGTTTTGATTACGAGAGCGCGTTTTAGTTGCACCGCCTTGCGCATCTTCTGCTAGTGTTTTGCTTACGCCCTGCAATACTTTTACAAGGTCTTCTGCTTTGGCGTAATTAAGGTAGATAACTTTAGTGTTACCTTGGTTTTCTAATTCACCATCTAAACGGCTAATTAATTCAACAGCACGAGTACGCGCTTGCGCTTCACCACTGACAATCACACTGTTAGTTCGACCATCAGCAACTACTTTAGGAATTAGAAATTCTGGAACGCTTCCTTTACCGCCATCTTTATAAATATTCTCAACAACAGACACTACATCATCTGCGGTAGCAAACTTAAGCTTTACAATATCAACACGCTTGTCACCAGCTTGGTCAACAGAGCGGATAATTTCTACTAAGCGGTTAACTGACGCTGCATGGCCGGTCAACATCATCACGTTCGCAGCATTAAAGTTAGCAACGTGGCCGCCATCTTTTTGATCGCTAAATTGACGAACCAGCGGGCCAAGCTCTTGTACGCTTACATTTTTAACACGTACAACTCGCGTTACCATCATATCGCCACTGGCTTGGTTATCCTCAGTGATAAGCGGTACGTTCGACTTTTTAGCGTCAGAACTTTTTTCAATTTTGATAATACCGTTATCCATCTCTACAGCTGAATAACCATAAACCTCAAGTACATTTAAAAAGAACTGATAATAAAGCTTTTCATCCATTAACTCATAACTGCGCACATTTACTTTGCCACGCACATTTGGGTCAATAATGACGGTTTTATTTAAATTTTTACCAACGATATTAATAAACTCATTAATATCAGTGCCTTTAAAATTAGCCGCATACTCAACAGCTGAAACTGAAAGCGATAATCCTGTTAATAAAAAAAGCGCTGCATATTTAGCTAACCCTTTTTTGATTTTTGTGAGGTGTAGCGCGTGAACCATTCTATAAAAACTCCAAAGCTAGTTATTGCAGGCTAAATTGCACATCAATTTGCTCACCATCTCGTTCGATAGTGATACTTGCGTCAGTACTATTTCGTAATTCGTTTATTGCTGACATTGCCTGTTTCAAATCATTTAATTGATAGCCATTAATCGCAATAGCTAAATCATTATTCATTAGTCCCATTTGCTTGAATAAAGCAGGATCTTTACCTGGGCTTAAGCGGTACCCCACTAACTCGCCATCAACCATCGCTTGAGAGACGCGAATGTAGTCAAAGAGTTTACCGGGATCGTCTAATACTTCTTCACGCGTTTCGATGAGCGCTTCTTTTACCTCTTCATCTTCAGTCGCATTTATTTCATTATTTTCGACAAGTTGAGGGCCTGCGGTTAATTCTGATTCATCACGCTCTGCTAACACTGGCATAGACACCGTTTTCGTAAAATCTAGACCATCAAGCATTAACGTTTCAAAACGACCGCTAACATCTAAAATTACTCGGTCAGGTAATACTTGAGCAAGCTTGGCGCGAGTGCCTTTAATTGCATCATCGACAACATAGGTTTCTTGTTTTCCTTGAGATTCGATAATAGCAAGACCTGCTTGGTCATTTTGGCTTACAGCAACAATGCCGGTTAGGTTAATACTGAGACGTGTTTCAGGGGCGTTGTTAATGACTTGATTTTGTTTAGCGGCAGACTTTTTAGTTTCGACAACAACTTTGCCGAATAAATTTTGCTCAATTATTTGTCGAGAACTGACAGTCTCAACTCGCTTTGCCATGGTATTAACACCTGTTACTGGCAATGCGCTTGTATCGGGTTCTGGCCATACAAGCCAAAACAGCTTGGATGACAAAAAAGCAATGTAAACAACAACTAACAGCACTACAAATGCACTTAGCTTGGCATGAGGTAAGCCGTTCAAAAACTGTTTAACTTGTTGTAAGTGTTGATCCATAAACTCTATTTCTTATTTTAATTTACTGCTTGATAGCTGGCCTATAGTACCTTTTCATTTTTCATTCAACAAGCACACGTATATTAAACTTTGTAAACAAGGTAAATTCAACGAACAGGGGCTGCAAGGAATAACTATGACTGTTTCTTTGTGATTAAGTTTCATGGTAAATTTTGCCTATATATCAGCAGCTATAAAAGAGCACAATTGTGTCAAAAGGTAACACTCATAAGTCACAAGACAAACAAGACGAATTAAGCGTGCGCCTTGATAAATGGTTATGGGCTGCCCGCTTTTACAAAACCCGTTCAATAGCAAGAGACATGGTGCAAGGTGGCAAAGTGCATTATAATGGACAACGTACCAAGCCCAGTAAAATTGTCGAGGTAGGTGCAGTAGTTAAACTACTACAAGGGGTCGATGAAAAGGTAGTGACAATTGAAAAGATCCTTGAAAAACGTCAAGGCGCCCCCATTGCACAAACCTTATACCAAGAAACTCAAGCAAGCATTGAGAAACGCGAAGCAAATGCTATCGCCCGTAAGAACAACAGCTTCTTTGCTCCACATCCTGATCGTAAACCAGATAAGAAGCAAAGGCGTGAACTGTTAAAAATGAAATCAAGTTAGGTAATGCAACTCATGCAACAAGATTTACTTCATCGTTATATATTTGATCAGCTCGATGTACGTGGTGAACTCGTACAAATTGAAAACACTTTTCAAGAGATGATCGCAAACCATAATTACCCAGCACCTGTGCAAACCTTATTAGGTGAACTACTTGTTGCTACCTGCTTATTGACGGCTACTTTAAAGTTTGAAGGCGAAATTGCCGTTCAACTACAAGGCGACGGCCCTGTTAAATATGCCGTAATTAATGGTGACGATAAACAAAACATGCGAGGCATCGCACGCCTCCAAGGTGAAGTAACCGGTAGCTCAATAAAAGACTTAATTGGTAATGGCTATATGGTCATTACAATTACGCCGACTAAAGGTGAGCGATACCAAGGTATTGTACCGTTAGAACACGATAGCTTAGATAAATGCCTTGAAAACTATTTTGAGCAATCGGAACAATTAAAAACACGTCTTTGGTTTGCGACTGAAGTAACAGCAGACACAGCAAAAGCAGCAGGCTTATTCTTACAAGTATTACCCGTTAATAAAGAAAAGTCGGTAGAAGACTTTACTCATCTAGAAGCGATTAGCAACACAATCAAAGATGAAGAGTTACTAGGTTTAGATGCTAACACTGTGCTGACTCGACTTTACCATGAAGATAATCCTCAGTTATTCGAACCACAGTCTATTAGTTTCCGTTGTGGTTGTAGCAGAGACAAAACAATTGCTGCACTAGTTAATGTAGGTCAAAACGAATTACTTGCCGACGTGCAAGCAAATGGTGAAGTAAAAATTAGCTGTCATTATTGCTTAAAAGATTACATATTCAACGAGCAAGATATTAAAGCCATTTTTAATTAATACATCATAATAAATATTATTATATTCAAAGCCGCCATCAGTGCGGCTTTTTTATTAAAAATAATATCAAAACTAATGATACCGGTGTCATGAAAATGCGTCATTTTATGACACCGGTATCATTGAAATTATTCATGTTTTTTGCCAAATATATGCCTTTTTAGGCCCTTCAGACACTCGAATATCCCTAATCCTTCTGTTACTATTATTTTAGCAAAAGGGAAAACTAAGAACCCCAGAGCTATCCCGTTCAATCTCTCACAATTTAGGTATAAACATGACTGCAAACGCTACTAGTTTTGTTGATCTTACAGCAGCTGAACTTGTCGAACACGCTATTCGTCGTGGCGAAGGGACTCTAGCCGCTAATGGTGCTTTTGTTGCTAAAACCGGTGCTCGCACTGGCCGCTCTCCAAAAGATCGTTTTATTGTTCAAGAGCCAAGCACTGAAAACGAAATCCAATGGGGCAACGTTAACCGCCCATTCGATGCAGACAAGTTTGACGCGTTATGGGCACGTGTAGAAGAACAGGTGAAAAGCAACGACCACTTCATCTCTCACCTAGAAGTTGGCGCTGATCCTGAGCACTATTTACCAGTTGTAGTTACAACAGAAACTGCATGGCATCATATTTTTGCCAAAAACATGTTTATCGAACCTCAAACATACAATACTGCAGACTTCCCTGAGTGGCAGGTAATGAATGTACCTTCATTTGTATGTGACCCAGAGCGTGATGGTACTAACAGTGACGGCACTGTAATCATTAACTTCGCACAACGTAAAGTTCTACTAGCTGGTATGCGCTACGCTGGCGAAATGAAGAAATCAATGTTCTCTGTACAAAACTTCCTACTTCCTGCAAAAGGTGTATTACCAATGCACTGCTCTGCAAACGTAGGTGAAGCAGGCGACACTGCGTTATTCTTCGGTCTATCTGGTACAGGTAAAACAACATTATCTGCAGATCCTACTCGCTTCCTTATTGGTGATGACGAGCACGGTTGGGCACCTGGTAGCGTATTTAACATCGAAGGTGGTTGTTATGCTAAATGTATCGATCTTTCACAAAAGAACGAACCAGTTATTTGGAATGCAATTCGTTTCGGTACAATCTTAGAAAACGTGGTACTTGACGAAAACCGTGTACCAGATTTCCATGATACAAGCCTGACACAAAATAGCCGAGCTGCTTACCCACTAGAGCACGTTGAAAAACGTAAAGTAGAAAACCGTGCTGGTGAGCCAAAAGCCGTTGTATTCTTAACATGTGACGTAAGCGGTGTATTACCACCAGTTTCAGTACTAACTGAAGAAGCTGCTGCATACCACTTCTTAAGCGGTTACACAGCAAAAGTCGGTTCAACTGAAATCGGTTCTACAAGCGACATCGAGTCTACATTCTCAACATGTTTCGGTGCTCCTTTCTTCCCTCGTCCTGCTGGCGTTTATGCAGAGCTTCTAATGAAGCGTGTACGTGAATTCGGCGCGAAAGTATACCTAGTTAACACAGGTTGGACAGGTGGCCCTTACGGTACAGGTCAACGCTTTGACATCCCAACAACACGTGCTGTTGTTGATGCAATCGTATCAGGTAAACTGGCAGATGTTGAAACTCAACACATCGACGTTCTAAACCTAGATGTACCAGTTGCTGTTCCTGGTGTAGACAGCCAACTTCTTAACCCAATCAATACATGGGAAGATAAAGAGAAGTACGCAGAATATGCAAACAAACTAGCTTCTGACTTCACTGAAAACTTCGCTAAATACGATGTTTCAGAAGCAATCAAATCAGCAGGTCCAAAAGCTTAATACCAAGCTTACCCTCAGATTAAAAAACGCCAGCTATATGCTGGCGTTTTTGTTTTTGGTTCATAAGCTGATGAGTTGCGAGTTGCTAGAGTAAAGTTAGCGAGTTAGCAAGGGGAAAGTTTTAAGGCCTGGCGTAGGTTGGGTAGAGCGAAGCGAAACCCAACATAAAAAGAGCTATCAGCTTTCAGATGTCAGCGAACAGCCGCGCGGTGTGGTTTTTTGGGTAATACCATTCCGCTTAAATATCTGATCTAATATAGGCTATATAAAATCACCGGCTAATAACATTGAATCCAAACATATCTGAACAACTTTTAGCGCTTTCTCGTAAAGAACCAAACGCACGAAAACGCATGCGATTGCTTGCAGTGTCTTTATTTTATGAGGGTAATAGCCGAACCGATATTGCAAAACGTCTAAACACAGCAAGAAGTAGTGTGAATAAATGGGTTTCTAGTTACCTAGAGAATGGGCTGGGTGGTTTAGACAATAAGCCTATTCAAGGACGTCCATCAAGGCTGCAACCGCAGCAACTTGAACAACTGTCTGAATTTATAAAGCGCACGAACACAGAACTACGTGGTGGCCGCCTTACCGGTGAAGACATTGTGCATTACATTCACACTGAATTTGGTGTTCATTACCACTTAAATCATGTCTATAAAATTCTAAAGCAACTTGGCTTTAGTTGGATCACAAGCCGCTCTAAACACCCAAAACAATCATTACAGAGCCAAGAGGCTTTTAAAAAACTTCCAGCTGGAAACGATCCTTCACACACCAGGACACCTTCCTCTTGATCGGATCGACGTATGGTTTCAGGACGAAGCACGATTTGGCCAGCAAAATCCGACTACGCGCATTTGGGCTGAAACAGGCACTCGGCCACGGATTGTAAAACAACAGCAATTTGACTATGGATACTTATTTGGCGCGGTATGTCCAGC
>NZ_VFBD01000018.1:0-128154 GCF_011319765.1 Pseudoalteromonas sp. MB47
GTGAGTTCCATTTGACAGACCATACGAATTTGAGGAAAAGCCGATTCGCGTTTGTCATTGTGCAACTTACCAAATGCATCATTGTTAGCTGGCGTGTCTTCTGCACGCCACACCACGCCATCAACGCCAAGTAAGGTTAATCCACACCAGTTTGGATGTGGTGTGTCTTGATGCCAACGGGATTGAGTCATATTAAAGATATGACGAATAGATTCCGAGCCTAAACGCTGTCTTGCTTGAACAATCGCACTAGGAGCTACAAAAGGTTTCTTACTTGGTAATACAATATCAAGACGATTAATGACCTGAGTCATAGGCATATCTCGAAACAATGCGCTGCCAATCACACTCCAGACCATTAGCTCAAGAGGTAGCCTGCGCTTCCTGAGTGTTGCGACCCCAGACTCTGCAAGTGCTTGTTGTATTAAAGACTCATCCAGTATTTCCGACAAGCTGTGAATATTAGAATCGATAAATGATGAAATATTGGCGAAGCTATGATTAAGGGGCATAAAAAAATCCGATGACCTGTGATCATCGGATTTTGATCCTATTATGCCAAATGTCAATTGCTTAACTGATCGGCATTGGGGCTTTGCTCGGTTTTTTTGTGTCTAAAACAAATAAATAAAATGAATAGAAATATGAATATGAGTTTGTTTAGATATTTAATTTGGCAGATTGCCTAAAGAGAGGTAGGAAAGTGGTGGAGCTAAGCAGGATCGAACTGCTGACCTCCTGCGTGCAAGGCAGGCGCTCTCCCAGCTGAGCTATAGCCCCACATTCCTAAATACAGGATGCTTAAGTCTTGCGTCTCAAGCGGGGTGAACTTTAAATATTTTTGCATTTGTGGTCAAGTATTTTTTTTAAAATGTTCGAATTTTTACTCTGTAGTTTTATTTTTGGTAGACTAAAGCGCATTCACTGTTTAAGGCTTATCCAATAATGAAAAAAATAGCATGGCTTTTGGTTGTTTTACTTGCCGGTTGCGCAAGCCAACAAGAAGCGCCTCCTTTTGAAATCAATAATAAACAGTTTTACGAAAAGAATGACGAGCAAGGCAATAAAATCTTTGCCTATGTGGTGTCAGTTAAAGCACAGGGCAGACGCCCGATTAATCTCGATAAGCCAATGACACGCCGGCAGTTTAAAGATTTTGCCGAGCAAGAAGTATTTGAAGAGTCGAGCAACTTAAAACTTATGCTAGAAGACCAAGCGGTTGAATTATTAAATGAAGAGCTTAAAGAGCGACAATACTGCGACGATAAACACGTTATTGACGAAGTATTATGGCGTGATTTAAGTGTGCAATTACGAGGACGTTGTTTGTAAATGTATGCAGATAAAAGCAAGTTAGCTGCTACGCTAGCTCAATTAGATATTAATTATGATGTGATTGAGCATCCACCATTACACGGCAGCTTAGATGCCGATAAGTTTATGCTCGATAGACCGGGCACTCGATTAAAAAACCTGTTTTTACGAGATAATGAAGGTAAGCGCCACTTTTTAGTGATCACTGCTCACGATAAGCAGCTCGACTTAAAAGCCATTGCTCAGCAGCAGGGGTTATCTCGCTTAGGGTTTGCATCTGATGAGCGGTTAGCGCGTTATCTTAAAGTGCCACCGGGCTGTGTTTCTATGTTGGCACTGTTAAACGATAAGCAAAATAATGTCACTCTTTGGCTAGACCAAGAAATTTGGTTTAACGAGCTTTTTCATTGTCACCCTTTTGAAAATACCGCCACTTGGCTGATGAAAAAAGAGGACTTAGAGCTGTTTTTTGAAAGTACTGGGCATCAACCACGTATTGTATTTCTACCTGCCAAATAAACTAAGCTTAAACCTACTAAGCAGACTAAAAGTAGCACGGTCATAAAGGCAACTTGGCCGTGTTGCTGATATACCAGCCCTGGCAATAATGAACCTAATGCCCCACCGCTATAATAAAACGAGACATAACCGCCATTGGTGACACTTGCAGGTGCGCTGCTGATTTTATTTACCAGTGGAGCGGCACTTGAGTGGATCACAAACATTGCACCGCAAAAGCCAGTAAAAGCAATAACAAAAAGTAATAACTGTTGGCTCATCAATAGCACCATCGTCAGGCTATAGAATACAAAAACCCAGGTTAATAAACGCCAAGGTGTTGATGACTTTCGTAACAGCCAAGGTGTGGCTATGGAAGCCAGCGCGCCTAACAAGTAGCCGCTGTAAACCAGTCCGATGTCTCGGGTGTTAGTGATAGCAAAACTGTCTTGCAGAATGAAAGGTAAATAATTTAACAGTGCCGCAAAACAAAAGAACATACAAAACACCGCTCCGTAGAGCTTTAATACCAACGGATCTTTTAATTGCTTTAGATACAACAGCGGCGACTTTGCAGCATGAATACTCGCGCCTTTACCTGATTTAGGAATGGCGAGTGCAAATAGTACTAACCCAAGCGCAATCACATAATAAAAACTTTGCCAGCTCAAAAAGTCAGTAAACAAGGCGGCGAGCATACGTCCGAAGTAGCCACCAACAATGGTGCTGCCAATGTAAAGCGTCATGTTACGTTGTAATTGGTCAGCCTGAAAAGTCACACCAATATAACTGGTCATGGCAGTGAGCGCTGCGGGTAGGGTGATCCCTTGTATAAAACGAACCAGTAATAGCAACTCAAAGCTTGGTGCTAAAGTAAAAGCGATACAGCTGATTGCTAACACAAACATGGCAATCTTTAAAATTGTGAGTGGGTTTCGCTTAGCTAAAAACAAGCCATACACTAAAGGAGCAATGGCTAGTGGCAACATAGTTGCGGTCATTAAGCTACCAGCAGTGGCTGGCGATACAGAAAAATGACTGGCAAATAATCCAAGTAAGGGTTGTGGGGCGTATAAAACAAAGAAAATAAACACAGAGCAAAGTAACAAATGTCGCAGCTGCATTTTTAGCTCCCAAGAGGAAAAGCCCTAGCTTATCGGGTACAGGTTTTTTTACAAGTTCAAAGGCGACTAAAATGATAAATCTTGCGTTAAATCAATATGTCATGATTTCATCGCGTGTTAATCTCACATCAATATACTCGATTGCTGTGAATCAAGTGGGCTCAGTACTGTTATTTGTTGGCAGAGCTGATTAAAATAACCCTAATACGCATTAATAAATTGGAATTTCGTCATGGGTTCATTACAAGATCAATTACTTAAAGCTGGTCTTACTACGGCACATAAAGCTAAAGTAGCCAAAACAGAAAAGCGCAAACAGCAAAAGAAGAAAAAGAAAGGCGCCACGAGTAATCCTAGCGATCTGCAAAAACATATTGAACAAACTAAGCTTGAGCAGCAGAAAAAAGCCGACGAGCTTAATAAAGCGCGTTTAGAAGAGCAAAAGCAACGTGAGCAAGTAGCGCGCGTTAAACAGATTTTAGAGCATCACAACCAAGATGAAATCCGTGGTGATCGCACATTTAACTTCACTTATCAAAATAAAGTGAAAGAGCTCGAAGTAAATGAAAAAACACAAAAGGCCCTAGCTGGTGGCCGATTAGCAATTTGTGTTTTAGAAGGCCAATTTTTTGTACTGGAAGACGAACCAGCACGAAAAGTCGCTGAAGTCAGCGAAGACTACATAGTGTTCCATGTTGAGCCTGAAGATAAGCAAAAGGATGAAGATGATCCGTATGCTGATTTTGAAGTACCTGATGATTTAATTTGGTAGTGACTGTTTCTATTGCCGTTACAATTTTCGGGTGCAATATTGTTAAATCATGGTCTACACTAAAGAAAATGTTTAATAACCCGTCAAAAAAGAGAAAATAGATATGAGCAAGATCACGAAAATTTTATGTGGGGCTGGCATTGCAATGGCTGCAAGCCTATCTTTCAACACTATGGCTGCGGATGGTGCAACACTATACACAGCTAAGCTTTGCCAAACTTGCCACGGTGCAGAAGGTAAAGCGCCTATCATGCCTCAGTACCCTAAATTAAATGGTCAAAATAAAGAGTACTTACTAGCACAAATGAAAGACATTAAGTCAGGTGCGCGTAGCAACGGTATGGCTGCTGCGATGAAAGCAATGGTTGCAAACGTATCTGAAGAAGAAATGGCTGCAATTGCTGATTACTTATCACAAGTAAAATAAACACCATTTTAGCGTGAAAAGGCCACATCAATTGATGTGGCCTTTTTGTATCACCTATTGATCATCTATTAATAGTAATTTAGACTTCTATACATCTATTTGTGCAGTGTCACATATACAAGGTTTTCCATGTTTGACTTACCAAAACTCGATTTAAAAAATAAAGTATCTGAACAAGAATGGCAGCTTCGTGTTGATTTAGCAGCATGTTACCGTTTAGTTGAGCACTTTAGATGGGGGGATTTAATTTATACCCACCTATCGGCACGTTTACCGGGTACAGATCACTATTTAGTTAATGCATTTGGTCTTAGTTTTGATGAAGTGACGGCATCAAACCTTGTGAAGGTGGATTTAGCTGGCAATATTCTTGATGACACGCCATTTAAAATTAATCCGGCTGGTTTCACTATTCACAGCGCTATTCATGAAGTTCGTGATGACGCTCACTGTGTTATTCATTTACACACAAAAGAAACCATTGCCGTTGCAACGCAAGAAAAAGGCCTATTGCCACTTAGCCAATACTCAATGTTCTCATTGCCATCATTGTCTTATCATGGCTACGAAGGGTTAGCGGTAAACAGTGATGAGAAAAAGCGTCTACAAGATGATTTAGGCACCACTAATCACATGTTATTGGTTAATCACGGTGGCTTAACTGTTGGCCCAACGGTGGGGGATGCCTTTATGCGCTTTTATGATTTGCAGCGCGCCTGTGAAATTCAATTGGCTATTCAAGCCAGTGGTCAAACGGCAATCCCGGTACCACAACCTATTATCGATAATATTTATAATCAAGCGAATGTCGTGCATAGCGGCAGCACCGGTGGTCAGTTAGCTTGGCCAGCCATGTTGCGTAAAGCTTATCGTCTTGATCCTAGTTTTGCTCAGTAAGGAGTAACCATGAAAGTTAATCGCGTCGAAGTGTTCGATATTCATTGTCCAGACAGACCTGCTTGGACACCTGTTTTTGTGCGTATTCACACCGATGAAGGTATTAGCGGTGTGGGTGAAGCGGGTCTGGCTTATGATTTAGGTCATAGTGCAGCTGCGGCAATGATCAAAGAAATGGCTGATGCCTTTTTAATTGGTCATGACCCATTTCAAACAGAAAAACTGTGGTCACGAATGCTGCGCGAAAGCTTTTGGGGTTTAGGTGGCGGTCCTGTTGTGTATGCAGCAATGAGCGCCATTGATACTGCACTTTGGGATATTAAAGGTAAAGCATTAGGCTTGCCTGTTTACCAACTATTAGGTGGTAAAGTTAACGATAAGCTACGTACTTATGCATCACAATTACAGTTTGACTGGGACAGCGAATTTAAAGCGCTTGTTCACCCAGAAGAATACGCAGAAGCAGCGCTTAAGGCGATGGCTGAAGGGTATGATGCGGTAAAAGTTGACCCAATCCAGTACGATAAAAACGGCAATACTTATTACGATCGCACTAACATTATTTCTCGTGCAGAAATGAAATTATATCGTGCGCGTATGCAGGCTATTCGTGAAGCGGTCGGTGACGAAGTTGACATTATTTTTGAGTGTCACAGTCTACCAGGCGCAACATCAGCAATTCAAATTGGTGAAATTGCTGAAGAGTTTGATTGTATGTATTACGAAGAGCCTGTGAATTACTTAAATCATTCATTACACGCAAAAGTTGCTGACAAAGTAGCGGTGCCAATTGCAGGTGGTGAACGTTTGTATAACCGCTGGGGGGTGCGTCCATACTTAGAAGATCAAAGTATTGATGTGCTACAGCCAGACTTAGGCCTGTGTGGTGGTTTCACTGAAACTAAGAAAGTGTGTGATTATGCTGATATCTTTGATGTGCGTATTCAAGCTCACGTGTGTGGCGGCCCAGTAGCAACTGCAGCTTCGTTACACTTAGAAACTGCGATTCCTAACTTCTTAATTCACGAACATCACACCTACGCGATTAAGAAATGGAACCGTGAATTGTGTATTCAAGATCCACAACCTAAAAATGGTTTCTTCCAAGTATCAGAAGAGCCAGGTATCGGTATTGAATTAAATGATGAAGTCGTAATGCGATCTCAACGTGTTGAGATTAAGTAATATTCACCAACATATTATAAAAAAAGCCCGCAAGGGCTTTTTTTATATCTACTTTTTAGCTTTGAATTAATCAACTGGTTTGCATTTCACCAAAGGAAGAGGCTCGGTCGCTTTACTATCTAAATGGCGCACAAAGCATATTTGGTTTTTAATAAGTAGCTCAAAGCGTTCTGGCATTGACAGTTGCTTGCCCATTATAAGGTTACCTTGCCCATCCATTACATTCATACTGTCAGTGACAAGCACACTGGTATTCATAAAAGCATCATCAGCAACAGCAATTGGCTTGCTGTGCATCAACCTTGCGATGCCTTGCGCTATTAGTTCACTTTGCGGCTCAGTAAGCCGTGCATGTTGCAATTTAGGTGTAGGCTCTTGGCTTTGAGCACTACAGCCTAGTAAGGTCAAAAGCATTAATAAGTTAGCTAATTGAACTCTCATGATTCGCTCCTATTGCTTCAATATTTTACTTTGTTGAAGCAAGGTTGAAGTTCGTATATCACGTACTTGCGGCGTATCGTTATAAGTAGCAGGTGCAAAGCCTTGCTCACTGACTGTTGAAGTAGCTACTGGACAGCGTCCATTCTCTCGATAGCTAAGTGCAGCACTGAGCATTGCTTCATTTTCATCGCCTAGTTGGTGAGTGAAATCATCAGCAATTGCACAGCCTGGGATTTTTACAGGTTGAAATTCACTATCGTTGCTGTTTTGTGGTGAGAAACCATCAGCATACTCACCAAACCCTTTATCATTGACGCCAGTAAATTGAATACTGAAGTATGTGGTATCGCAATTATCAGTTGGATAAAAACCATAGGGTTTACCGCAAGTTGTTTCGCCTATTTGAATTACTTCTATATTAGCGCCCCTAAGGCCATTGATCACAGCTTCACTTGCTGAGCAGGTGCTGTCTGTTGTAAGCACGAAGACTCGCTCTAAATTTAGAGAAGGTAACGAAGTACCAGGCGCAATCGCAGGATTGTCTGCAAAACCTAAAAACTCATTAGTAAACTGAACAGGCTCTAAGCGCTCCCCAGTAATAGGGTTAAAAGTTGGGTGTTGATCATTAAAAATAGTCTGTTCAAATATTTTGCCACTGGTATTACTCTCGCCTGCCACCATATAAGCAACCTGACTTGCCATTTGAAGGAATCCGCCTGGGTTGTAACGCATATCAATAATTAAATCTTTAACATTACTTGCTGCTAAGCTGTTAAATGCGTCGTACAGAGGTTTTTCTGCAACTGCATTATGGCGATTAAACTGGAAATAACCCACTTCACCATCCGCAAATGTTTTAACGTTACTAACTGCTTGGCCAGTAATAGTTTGTGCAGTCATGCTCACTTCACGAATTTCACTGGTATTTATATCTCGAAATACAAATGAAGTAACTTTGCCGGACTCAGATGGAAATAGGCCTGCATTCAATATATCAACCTCTGCTTGGGTCGTTGCATTTACAAAGTCGACACCATCCACTTCGATTACTTCTAATCCTCGGCCAAGATTCAAGTTTGATGCAGGAGAGTTTGGCTCAGTATAGGAAATAATGCCTTGGCGGGGGGCGCCCGCACTTATCAATCTAAGTTTGAAACCATAACCAAAAGATTGCCCTGATTGGCTTTGAGCTTGCCATTCAGCTGTGGGTAAACTACTGTGGAAATTATCTTTTTTAGCACCTGAATCTGTAGTGTTTTCAGTTTTTAATAAAGCGAAATAATTTAATACCCCTTCAGTTAGTGCGGGGTCTCGATCAACTATTTCGTCATACCACAGATAAGTTTCATGACTCCAAGCTCGTAACCAATGCTTCTCATTGAGTGCTTGGCATTGTTGATCAAATTTGCTTGATGGCTCAAATACACCTTGAGTCCAAGTGATGTCTTCACTAGCAATTACGTCTGAATCTGAACTGCCGGAACCACCGCAACCAACTAAAATCAGTGAGCAAATAAAGGTACTACTTGCCATCGGTTTTTTTAAAGCATTAAACATAAAACAGAGTTCCAGATAAATTAACTTATTTGAATATAGCTAGTTTTTAAGCAATTAGATAGATTTCGTAGGCGTTTTTATAGCTAAGTTGATGCCATAAACTCGGCAGCGAGCACAGTGAGTGATAGTGTTGCCAGCAGTTTTCGTAAATAGTATTTATTTGGCATACAGGAAAGTTACTGGCAAACATAACGCGATGCTCACCAAAGTACTTAACTAAATTATCAACCAGCCATAGGTGTTTGTTTGTGGCAATTTGTGTGAACTCCAACCCTGAGAACTTTATCGCGATATTATCGCAGCGGCTGAGTTTAATGATTGCTTCAAGCCATCTTTGCTCATCACTAATAAAGCCTAAATGATTAATCACCACTCGTAGTGATGGTAGTGCTGTGCAATACTTAATAAGCTGCTCAGTTATCTGTATGTTTTCAATTTCAAACTGTGCTTCAAAGTGTAAGTTTTCGGCTGCGATAAAAGCTAGATTATCTAGGCAGTGGGGAGTTAATAAGCGCCTAGCTTCATCACCTTCTGTTATATCGCGAATACCAACTAAAGATGGATGTTCTAACTTATTGAGTGACGCTTCAAATTGCTTGGGAGATGCGTCAATCGGGCTGTAGCTGATTGCGCGATACGGAATGTCGTCTAAATGCGTTGCAAGCCAATTGAGCTCATTAATTGGTGCTTGATTATCAAAGCCAGCTTCAATATGCACCAAGGCTTCTAGTTGAAATGGACAAGCAGCTTTAAGTTCAGAAGCGACAATTTGCTTTTTAATTTTATCTAGATTTGGCCAAGCGGGGGGATTACTACCTTGTAGCCAAGTGTATTGACCCTCAGTGAGGTTAAAAAAGTGCACATGAGGGTCAATAATTTTGTCGCTCATTGCGTGGTGTATCCACCATCAATACTTTGTAAGCTGCCAGTAATAAAGCTCGCTTCTGGGCTTATTAAAAAATTAACCAAAGCAGCAATTTCTTCGGGTTGCCCTAAACGGCCTAACGGCTGCAGCGCGGCTTCTTCAGCAACAATCTCTGCTTTATCTGCACCACTGCGCTGACAGTAGGCATCAATCGCATTATGAAACAGTGGTGTTTCTATTGTACCTGGGCACACAGCGTTAGCACGAATGTTAAACGCGGCATAATCCAGCGCTGTCGTTTTTGCCATTGAAGCCAGTGCATGCTTGGTCAGGTTATAAGCAAACGAGTTTGGTTTGCCGATAATTGCCTGATCAGAGGCAACCAATACAACACTGCCGCCTTGCTGGCTTTTCATGCTAGGTAATACAGCTTGAATTGCGGCATAGGCACCTTTCACATTAAGCGCAAACAGGGCATCAAACGTTGCTTCATCAGTATTTTCAATGTTGGCACTTAAATGACGACCCGCATTAGAAATTAAAGCATCGACACGACCCTCTTCTGCAACAATATCGGCGATAGCCGACTTCACTTGCTGAGTATCACTGACATCACAGTGGCGATAATTGCCCTCTGATGGGGTAATATCTAAGTTATAAACTGTGTAGGCTTCACGCTCTAAACGCTCGACTATCGCTTTGCCAATACCTTTACTGCCACCGGTGACAATTGCAACGTTTGTCATTATTTACCCTTAGTGGCTGTGGCCACAACCGCCTTCACCGTGCACGTGGCCGTGAGATAATTCTTCAGCTGTCGCTTGGCGAACATTAATTACTTCAACGTCAAATGTCAGCGTTTTACCTGCAAATGGATGGTTTAAGTCACAATCTGCATTGAAACGACCTACTTTAACGATAGTTACTTGGTGACGACCTTGATTTGAATGAACGATAGCAGTCATACCTTGCTTCCACACTTTTGTGTTGCCTTGTAAGTGCTTAAGTGGAATACGTTGAATTAGGTTATCAACGCGCTCGCCGTAAGATTCGCTAGGCTCAAGTGTTACGCTAAAATTATCGCCAGCCGCTTTACCTTCAAGGGCTTTCTCAAGACCAGGAAGCATGCCTTCAGTACCATGGATATATGAAAGTGGCTCGCCATCTTTACTTGATTCGATTTGCTCGCCTGCTTCACTAAGTGTGTAGTGAAACTCAACTGCTGCGTCTTTACTGATCTGCATGTTATTTCTCTTTAGAATTTAAATATAGGCGCTGATTTTACGCTAACCACAAGTGCTGAGCAATCAAGGCTTTTTCAATGAGCTTTCAATCCCTGACAGCATGGTTTCACTTGCTGGCACTTGTGGCTCAGTTGGCTTAGCTTGTGGTAAGTGCAATGTTAAAATAGTACCGGGTTTTAAAATGCTGGTAGCGCTGAGCTTATTCCACGTTGCAATATCTTTATGCGGTACATCATAAAGTTGACTAATACTCCAAATTGAGTCTCCAGGTTTAACCTGATAGTCGATAGCGATTGTAGAAATGACTTCTTCATGTTGCTCAAGGTAGGGACTGATATTGTAATCAACCAATAATGATTCCGGCATGGTTTGTGGTTGTGATAAGCGCAATTGTTCACCTACCTTAATCAAATTTGTTGTTTTATCGTTGAGAGTTTTTAGATCTTTTACAGACATTTTAAAACGCCTTGAAATACTGTAGAGGGTATCGTCTTTTTGTACTGTGTATTCTCCAGCAAAATTGTTGCGAAACAGTTTGCTTTGTAACAGCGTACGGCGCTCTATTGGCAGAAGTAAAGTATGTGGGCCATTCGGGGAACTTTGGTTTTTTAAATACCCTGGATTTAATTTATGGAGCTGATTATGGCCGATGCCAGATAAATTAGCGATCACCGAAAAATCAAATTGTTGGCCTACATCAAACTCTGTGGTGAGTGCTTTATTCGCTAATTTCGGGCGTTTTAAACCTTTTTCTGGGTGCTTTAGTAAATAGCTAAGCGCCAAAAGTTTAGGAATATATTCAGCGGTTTCTTTTGGTAACGATAACGACCAATAATCAGTTTTCTTGCCAAGCTTTTTATTTTTTTCGATCGCTTTTTTAACGCGTCCTTCACCACTGTTATAGGCGGCAAGGGCATGCAGCCAATCACCATCAAAGCGTTTATGTAAGTAACTTAAATAAGCTAATGCGGCATCGGTTGAAGCAAGTATGTCTTGGCGGCCGTCATACCATTGGTCGCTTTGCACACCAAAATGATAAGCTGTCGCGCCGACTAGCTGCCAAACACCTACCGCTTGCTCTGATGATCGTATTGTTGGTCTAAAATCACTTTCAACAAAGGGTAATAAGGCCAATTCCATCGGTAGCTTTTGTTGTTCGATACGTGTGACGATATGATACAAATAAGGTGCCGCACGTTTATTTACTTTAATTAGGTAATTGGGTTGTTTTAAATACCATTTTACTCGTGCAGATGTATGTTTATTGGTTTGAAATACCAGCGTTAAATTGTTGGCGATATGCTGCCACAGATCTTTCGCGCGAGGCTTTGCTAGTGGAATATTATTGACTGCTATGGGCGCAGCAATAGGGCTAGGTTCGACAGCCGTTGAATCGACAAACTCACTAGGTGCTTGTTGGGTTGTTAAATCGGGCTCGTAATGGCTAAAAATCTCCGGCCTTGCCCGTTGCTGTTCTGTTTCTTGCTGAGTTAGTTGGCATCCTTGTAAGCCAATAAACAAGCTCAGCAAAAGTAAATATTTCAAACTTACTTGAGCCATATAATAAAATCCTTTTACTATTTTAGCCCTATTTTGACAACTTGCCCTGTTTAAGTCCAGCTTCTAAAAACATAGAAAACGCTCTTTCACCCACTTCATCTAGCTGGTATTGCTGTTTTATCTCAGTAGGAAAAAGCGGAATTAATTCACTAACGGGCTTATCTGGTGAGGAGTTTGTCATCTCTTGAATGGTTTTTAAAAACCTTAAAGGGAGTGCAAGTTCAGCAGGTGTCAGTGGCTTACCGTGACCCGGTAAAATAGTTGTCAGTGTGGTATTTTTTTGAATATCTTGCAGCGCACTTATCCAGCTAGAAAACGAGCCATGTCCTGGGTAGGGTAAGCTGTCGACTATATCGCCACCCAATAGCACGCGACCTTGATCGGCACTAAGGGTCAGATCACCCTTAGTATGCGCTTGGTAGGGTGTAATAACGATGGGGTAGTTACCAAGGTCTAGCTGTGTTGATTCAGTAATGTTAATAGCTGGTGGGTTCAGGGTGAGCTCTCGCCAGCGAAATAAGCGTTTTTTAGCAAGTTCTAGTTTGTCGCGCCAAACTGCTTGCTGATCTTTAGGTTGATTGGCAAGGCGTTGATAGCTCAGTTCTATGCTTTTTTCATAACCATCTAATTTATCAGTCAATGCTTGCTGCATTGCAACAAACTCAGTCGCTACTTGCTGATGTACGATGAGCTTAGCTTCAGGGAACTCAGCCTGTAAAACGGCCAAGCCTAGTAGATGATCATCATGATAATGACTCGCCACCAAATAACATAATGGTGTTTTTAAGCGTTTTTTTAGCTGCTCTGCGAGCTTTTCTACTTCGGCAAAGTTACCACTGGCATCAAACATTAAGGCACATTCTTTACCCTCTATCAGCACTTGATTCGAATCGTAAAAACGCAGCTTATTTTGTTGTTGTAGAAATTGGATTTCGGGAGTGATGCTATGCCAGCTAACGCTTGCTTTGGCGCTATAGCTTACGAAAAGACAGATTAAAAAAGCACAAAATCGCATGGTGTTTCGCTCGAATAGGTGTCAGTGCTGTTGATTGTAAACAAAAAAAGCGCCAGATGCGCTTTTTTCTAAATACTAAGGTGTTGGCTGAGCTTATCTATTAAGCTGTCATGTTGTTGCTCTTGTTCAGCTTGTTGCGATTTTACTTCAAGCAATTCATGACTTAGATGCAATGCTGCCATCAGCAACGCTTTTTGGTCATTGCGAACCGATGAGCGTTGTTTCATTTGCTCCACTAAGTCATTCAAATTTTGTGCAGCAGCAACTAGGGCATGCTCTTGCCCAGGAGGGCAAGAAAACTCATGTTCTTTACCTAGTAGCTCTACGGTGACCCGCTGACTTTGTGGGCTGCTCATTAGCTAGCCTGTTGAACGCTTTGTAATTTCTCAAGCAGTCCAGTCAATGTGCTGCTTGTATCTTTTTGTTTCTCTTCGTTTTCGAGTACTTCTAGTTGCAGAGTTTCGTTCTCATCTAAAAGCTTAGCGGTTTGTTCTTGTAAGCTTTTAACTTCACTTTCAAGTTCGCTGTTGCGAAGGATTAATTTGTCGATCAGTTGTTCGAGTTGGGAAAGAGTTTCGTTATTCATAAATGCGCTCATAAAACTGTGATTATTGTCATGCAAATGTAAAGGAAAGTGTCTAGATATGCCAGCATTTACGGCCGTTTTAGGGGATTTTTATTTATTATTAAGGTGTAATTCAGCGTAGCGGCTTTTTTATTCATTTATGATTCACCAAAGCGCCAGATGCTAGGATCATTTTCTGTTTATCATGTACAATATGGCTATTCATTTTTAATGCAGTTTTGCATTTGGCGATTTATAAATATGCTTAGTTATCGACACTCCTTTCATGCAGGTAACCCTGCTGATGTGCTAAAACATCTTGTTCTAGCTGAAGTTCTTAAGTACCAAACAATTAAAGACAAACCACTTGATTATGTGGACACCCACTCAGGTGCTGGCTTTTTTGAACTTGCAGGCAGTGATGCACAAAAAACACAAGAGTATTTAGATGGGATTGCTAAGCTTTGGCAGCACAACAGTGAGCATGATGCACTTAATGAGTATATTGAGCTGATTAAATCATTTAATTCAAATGGTAATTTAGATTTTTACCCAGGTTCGCCAAAAATTGCAGAGCACTTTTTACGTCGCCAAGATAACGGTTGGTTCTTTGAGTTGCATCCACGTGACTTACAGTTACTGCAAGACAACATGAAAGGTAAGCGTTCTATTCGCGTACGTGGTGAAAACGGCTTTCAAGGCTTAATTGGTTTATTACCACCAGCATCACGTCGAGCTTGCGTGCTTATTGACCCTCCTTACGAAATAAAAAACGATTACGATACGGTCGTTAATACTCTTGTTAAGGCGCATAAACGCTTTGCTACGGGGACGTACATGATTTGGTATCCGGTTGTAGACCGTGAACGAATTGACAGAATGGAGGCGGGTTTAATCGCATCGGGTATGCGTAACATTCAGCTTTTCGAGCTTGCAACAGAGGCCGATACCGACGTTCATGGTATGACTGCATCGGGTATGATAGTGATCAACCCGCCATGGAAATTAAAGCAAACGATGGATGCTGTATTACCAGAACTTGTTTCCATACTAAGCGATAGCAGTGGTTTTTATCGCAGTGAACAATTAGTTGAAGAGTAATTTCTTCAAAACAAAAACGCCCAGCAATTGCTGGGCGTTGTTAATTTAACTGTTGTTAATTCATATAAGTCGCTGCGAAGGTCGCAAGTGGCTCATCACTATCATCTAACAAGGTTAACTGCTCACCATTGATTGAGTACTTAGCCGTGGCTGCAAGTGCTGCCGACATGGCCGCTTCAATATCCATTTGTGATACACACATTTTTTTGGTGCTTGCTAATGGCTTGAATGTGAGCGCCTGCTCATTAACCTCGTAACTACCTGAGAAGTTATTACAACCTAAGTGACCATTGGTTGAACCATCGTCTTTAAACTGTACGAAAGGTTCTTTATTTTCAACGGTGATAGCCTCACCGCTGATGGTAACTGCTTTCCAATAGGTATTGGTCAAAGTCACGTCTGGCTTTTTCGCTGATACTTTAGTCACCGTTACCTTGTACAGATCGCCAGCGGCATCTTCGGCAAATGGATTATTGTGAGTGGTGCTGATGTAAAGTAATTTACCTTGATTCTCAATGCGTGCACTTACACTGTAGCGGTGACGGTCAGCAATTTTGCTTTCGTCATATTCAAGTGCTACATCATATGGTGGTGCACCATCTAATTGAATTTCTTGTTCGCTAATTACTTCAGCCTTGACATCCATTTTAGAAACATCAGCGAGCTGTACTTTTAATACTGAACCCGGAGGTAGCATACTACGATCTAAATAGGTGATTTGAGTATTCAGGGTTTTCATTGATGATTGCTCAGCTTGTGGTGCACTAGAGTCTTCACCACAGCCTGTTAAAACCAAGCTGCTTCCTAAGATCATTAAACTGCATAGAGAAGCGCGTTTGAAAGATGAAAAGGTATCCGAAGCCATGATTATTTTCCTTGCGTTTAGGGTTATGCATCATATTTAATTGCCTAGCATAAAGTTCGCTGTCTTAATCATAGCTTAATTAACAAAAAATGGGCACTAAGCCCATTTTCGTAATAACGAATCGCTTTAAGAACATAAAGCGCATAAGAATAAACGTTATTTTTTCACGTATTTGGTAAGAATAACAATACGTTGACCATCAACACGGCCTTCAATGTGTTCTGGGTTGCTCGTTAAGCCAATGTTTCTTACTGCTGTGCCACGCTTAGCAACAAGGCTACTGCCTTTCACATCAAGATCTTTAATAAGTGTCACTGTATCACCCGCCTGCAGCACAACACCATTACTGTCGATGTGTTTAATGTCGTCATCTTCAGCTAGCGCTGTTTGCGCCCATTTTAATGTGTCTTCTTCAAGATAAATCATATCGAGTGCATCTTGTGCCCAGCCGTTATCAGTAGCTAAGCGTTTCAGCATGCGGTAAGCGACAACTTGTACCGCTGGAGTTTGACTCCACATACTGTCATTCAAACAGTGCCAATGGTTTGCAGTTAAATCAGCATTGTTTTCGATTTGATCTTTACAAGTTTGGCAGACATAAATGCATTTATCAGAATGAGCCTCTGTAACAGGCGGCACTTCGTATACAGATAGGTTATCTGTAGCGGCACAAAGTTCACATTGGTTATTACTGCGTTCGATTAGGGCTTGTTCAATGCTCATAGGAGGCTCTTTTAAGTTTACAAGGTAAGAAAAACAGCGCGCATTATAGCAAAAGAGGGACTGAAGCGGAATATCCCTAGTTATTATAGGGGTATAGTTTTTGTGTATTTATTGATTATGGCATCTAAGCTGCCAGAATTTTTAAGTTCTTTGATTGCTGCATTTATTTTTGGTAACAATGATTGATGTTCACTGCGCAGGCGAATTTTTAGGTTGCCTAGCGAGTGTAATGCACCAAAACTGATATCAGCATCAAATTGCTCAGCCCAATATAATGCTGGCAGTTTATCTATTATGACGACCTCAATTCGGTGTATTTTTAGTGCCTGAATGAGCTGTTGTTCAGAGTGAAAATCAACCCGTTTAAAGCGGTTATCGTCATAATAGTAATAGCCTAAAACAGTCCCTACGGGTTGATTACGAATACTGTTGAGTTGCTGCCATTGAGCCACCGAGCTTTTTAAACTCACGAGATACTCCTCAACTGCAAACAGGGTGTCTGAGTAACTAAATTGTCGGTTTTGTTTTTCTGTCTGGCTCAGCCACTCGGGGCTTATGACATCAAAATCAATATTCCCTTGGTGAAGGTATTTGACGGTACGTTTTGCAGGAAGCTCGACATGCTTTACTTGAACATCAGCAAGCTGCATAACTTGCTTGATCAGTTCGGGGAGGATCCCTGGATTGCTTTTGTCATCAATATAATAAGGATAGTAGTTCCCAGAGCCGGTTACATTATATTTCAGTACAGGCTGCTGCTCAGCCAAAACTGCTTGAGTAAGAAAAAGTAACAGTAAGAAAATCGAGTTAGAGAAGCGCAATGGTCTGATTGAATTCGTTTTCATGTACCTAGTTTGGTTGGGTTTTTGTTTTTTAGCAAGGCAAACATCTTTCACTATACTTATAACAATAGTAATGTGGAGTTAGCCACATTTAAGTGAGAAGTTGAATGTCAGAATTAAGTATGGAAGGTAATAAAAGTCAGAGCATGACTCAGTATATAGCCCGGCAGCCAATATTTAATGCTGATAGAAGTTTATATGCTTACGAATTATTGTATAGAGAATCGAGCGATAATGTATTTCCGGTAGGAACGAGTGATGGCCAAGCAACGGGGCGGCTGTTTTTTAACGCGTTAATGTTGATGGGACTCGAGAAGCTAACAGGTTTTCAACCTGCGTTTATCAATCTATCGACTGACGCTATTTTGGATGACTTTCCTAAGCTGTTGCAGCCACGCAGTGCGGTTATCGAAATAGTGGAGCGGGCTACTAGCATTCCAAAAGTAGTGAACCGCGTTAAACAATTAAAACAAGAAGGCTATTTGTTCGCGCTTGATGATTATGATGGCACAGAGAAATGGCAAGATATTTTGCCTTTGATGGATTTTATTAAGCTTGAAGTTACGCAGCCGATTATCAAAACCAACATGATGATCAAAAAGCTTAAACGTAGCTTTCCAGAAACCACTATCATAGTGGAACGCATTGAAAATTATGAGGACTTTCAACAACTAAAAGCAGCAGGTTGCGACCTGTTTCAGGGCTACTTTTTTGCCAAGCCGGAGCTTTTGAGTTTTGGTAATGTTGAACCATCAAAAATTGCTGTGCTTGAATTACTTAACTGTACTGCGCAAACAGATTTAAATTTTGATGCAATTCAACAACGTGTTGCTAAAGATATTGGCCTTACTGCACGCATTTTAAAATTAGTTAATGCGCGTATAAGTAATAGCCGGCAAACAATTCGTTCGATTTCACAAGCGGTTATTTACCTTGGTGAAGATGCGATTAGACAATTTGTGCGGGTATTAGCGCTAAGCGAATTAGGCAATGACAAACCGCAAGAGCTAACTAAACTTGGTTTAACAAGAGCTAAATTTATTGCTTTGATGCTTGAACCCGGAGGTAAAGACCTAGCTGAACAAGGTTATTTAGTCGGCTTACTCTCTGTTTTAGACGCTATTTTAGATATGGAGCTTAATATCATTGCCAAAGAGTTTTCATTGGGTAGTGAGCTTTCGAGTGCACTGTTAAACTTTAATGGCATGCAAGGGGCGAGCTTACAACTTGCTAAAGCAATGGAAGAAGAGCAGTGGCACACAGCCCTTGAACTACTCAAGATGATCCGCCCAGCCTCAAAAATGGATGTGGTTTTTCAAGCTATGTATGATGCCCGCGCATACGCAGATGAAGTATTCGCAAGCTTATCATCGGTTACAGACTAAGAGCGCAGAGTTCGTTATGATGCAGACTCTGAGTATTAAAAAGGTTTGTAACTAATGCGTGTTGTTTTTCCTATACTAGCTATTTTAATTGCCTTAGTGTTACTTATTCCCGGTGTAACCCAGCCAGTGCTCACCCTTGAAGGAAAAATTGATAAATCTAAGCTTGCCAAAACAGGTATTGAAATGATTGCCGATGAAGGCGATCGCAATACCCGTAGCGTGTTAATGATGGCATCAAGCATGCTGGGGCTTGATAAGCTTGAAGGAGAAATCGATGCCTACAAAAAAACACGCAGCATTTGGGGCACCGTGAATGAGCTTGCTAATAACAAAAACTACCTTGTTGCCGCGCTTGTAGCAGTGTTCTCGATTGTCATTCCCACCTTAAAACTCCTGATGCAATTGCTTTATTGTTTCTTACCAGTGAATAGGTTTAAGTATTTGCTCGGTCAACTCATACAAGGCCTAAGTAAATGGAGCATGGTCGATGTGTTTGTGATTGCATTGATCGTGTCTTATTTAGCAGGTAATGCCGATGGGCAAATGGGCGAGTTGATAAAAATGCATGCTGAATTGGGTGATGGATTTTGGTATTTTACAGGTTATTGCTTGTTTGCTATTGCTGCCAGCAGTAGCATAAAAATAGATAAACCCTTGTCGAGTTCGTAAATTTCGGGCTACAATTTGGGCACTTAATTTTTAAGGTATGATTATGACGCGACTTTCAAGCTACTTATTGATAGCTATGATGCTGCTCACTTTTGTGGGTCAGTCAGTTGCGTCTGTTGCTATGGTATGTGATATGCCACATGCCAGCATGCAAATGGATCATCATGCTAATATGAATGCTGACAGCGACATGAGTGATATGGATTGTTGCCATGAAGACGTAATGGATAACAGCGATTGTGCGTGTCCGTTCAATGCCTGTACAGCTCACTCACTCCTGCCGTTAAATGATTTAGTTGTTAAATCAATTAAGCAATCAGAAAAAGTCACCATGTTAGGCGCCAGCCAGCTTAGTTTTCACGTCAGTTCTTTATATCGTCCACCTATTACTGCTTAAGCAGGATAGGTCTGTCTAAAATTCAGTAAAACGCTGAAATACACCTCATTCTGCACCCAAAATCTATTGTTTTTAACCGTTTTTAAGATTTTTGGAGCATGTGATGATTCACAGCAAATTGATTAAGGCGCTTTCTCTAGGCGCAGTATTGATAACCTCAAGTTTAGTGAAAGCAGAGCCGTTGGCACTCAATCAGGTGATTGATTATGCATTGACTCACGAGCCTTGGTTACAGGCAAATAAATACCAGCAACAGGCGATAGAAGCGCAAAGCATTGCGGCAGGTACCTTGCCGGATCCAGTGTTAACCGTTGGACTCATGAACTTACCAACCGATGGCTTTGCCTTTGACCAAGAGGGTATGACGCAATTCAAAGTGGGCTTGTCACAACAATTTAGCCGAGGTGATAGTCTTGCCTTACAGCAACAAGCTTTAAAACAATCGGCTGAGCAATACCCTTGGCTTAGAGCAGACCGCCAAGCACAGGTTAAAGCTATTGTTAGCGAAGCATGGCTAAATGCCTATCGCGCACAAAAAAGCATTCAACTGATCAACCAAGATAAAGCCTTATTTAATCAACTTATTGATATTACAGAAGCAAGCTATGCCAATACACTTGGTGCGACTCGCCAGCAGGATATTATTCGCGCCCAGCTAGAGCTGACTCGGCTTGAAGATAAGCTGGTGATGTTAGAGCAACAGTTTGATAGTGCCAAAAAGCGACTAGCACAATGGCTACCTATTGAAATGCTAAACGGTGCAGTGAGCGATGAAAACACCAAGGTGGCCGCAGTAATGCCTTATCAAGAGCTTGCATCATCGGGGGTGACTGAAGTGCTGATGAGCCACCCGGCAATTATCGCTATTGATCATGCTATGCGTGCCAAAAACACCCAAGTGCAAGTGGCTAAAGAGGCGTATAAGCCGCAATTTGGTATGAACCTAGGTTATGGCTATCGTGATGATACCCCGATGGGTGACTCTCGCGATGACTTATTCTCTATTGGGGTGAGTATTGATTTACCGCTGTTTACTGATAATCGCCAAGATCAACAAGTTAATGCCGCAATAGCTAATGCCGAGGCGGTAAAAACCAACAAGCTTATTACTCTACAGAAACTGCAAGGTCAGTATTTTAAAGAGCTTAGCCAACTAAGCCGACTTGCTCAGCGCAAAGCACTGTATCAACAGCAGCTATTACCGCAAATGGCAGAGCAAGCGGAGGCGACGTTAAATGCTTACACCAATGATGATGGTGACTTTTCAGAAGTGATGCGTGCTCGCATCAGCGAACTTAACGCAAAAATTGATGCGTTGAATATCGAAATTGATAAACAAATAACCCTCGCTCGCCTTAATTATTACGCAGCAGCAAAAGATAACCAAATAAATGCAGCACAAAGCCAAGGAGCTAGCAATGAATAACACAGTGAAATTAGTTATCGCTTTGGCGGTAGGTGCGGCATTGGCAACGGCTGTAAATAAATTGGCTGAGCCAGAGCATGCACAAATGCCAAGCGCTGAGAAAAAGCCGCTATATTGGGTGGCGCCCATGGACAGTAATTACCGCCGTGATGAACCGGGTTTATCACCAATGGGTATGGAATTAGTGCCCGTTTATGAGGAGCAAAGTAGCGCTGAAGACAGCCCGGGTACTGTGAGGATCTCACCTGCAGTCGTTAATAACTTAGGGGTAAGAACAGCACCCGTAAGGTTTAAATCATTACAAACGACGGTTGATACGGTTGGCTATGTGCAATACGACCAAGACCAACTCGTGCATATTCACCCTCGTGTCGAAGGGTGGATAGAAACCTTATATGTAAAAGCCGCTGGTGACCAAGTGAAGCAAGGCGAGCCACTTTATACCTTATATTCTCCACAGCTAGTGAATGCGCAAGAAGAGCTACTGCTTGCCCTAAAACGTAACAATGCGGTGCTTATACGTGCGGCAAAAGCACGCTTAGCCTCACTGAATGTTTCTGACGATTTTATTGTGCGATTAGAGCAAAGCCAAAAGGTCAGACAGAACATTACCTTTTATGCCAAGCAAAGTGGCGTATTGGATGAGCTAAATATCCGCGAAGGTTTCTTTGTGAAACCAGGCACAACCATGATGAGTATTGCTCACCTAGAAGAAGTATGGGTTGAGGCTGAAGTTTTTGAGCGCCAAGCAGGGCTTATTCATAAAGGCTTGCCAGTGACGATGAGCTTAGACTACTTACCGGGCAAACGCTGGCAAGGCAAGGTCGATTATATTTATCCAACCCTTGATGAGAAAAACCGTACCCTGCGCGTGCGTTTACGCTTTGCTAACCAAGATGGCTTATTAAAACCGAATATGTTTGCTGAAGTGAGCATTACTACTAAGCCAACTGAGCCGCAATTAGTGATAGCCAAAGAAGCGGTGATCCGCACCGGTAGCCAAGACCGTGTCGTGATTGATTTAGGTGAAGGGCGCTTTAAGTCAGTGGCTGTGACGCTAGGCCGTAGTGATAATCATGATGTCGAAATTTTATCAGGCTTATTGAAAGACGATATCGTTGTGGTTTCAGCGCAGTTCTTAATAGATTCCGAATCAAGTAAGAGTTCTGACTTTATGCGTATGCAAGAACCAGATAGCGAGAGCGCAATGGTGAATGGCGTGATCAACAGCATTGATCGCGAAGCCAGAACAGCCGTGATCAGTCGTGAGGCTATCCCTAAGTGGGGGCGCGGGGCTGCAACTATGGAGTTTCACTTTTCGCCGCGCATCGATATGTCTAGTTTACAAAGCGATGATGAAGTGCATTTTACCTTTAAATTGGTGGACGGTGAGTTTGTGATTTTTGACATCATGACCATGAGCCACCCTATACAAGGAGAAATGCAATGATAGCTGCCGTGATCCGTTGGTCAGTCGGTAATCGCTTCTTTGTATTACTGCTGTCTTTAATGTTGGCAGGTTTTGGGATGTTTTCTTTAAAGAATACCCCGGTTGATGCCTTGCCTGACTTATCTGATGTACAGGTTATTGTAAAAACATCTTACCCAGGACAAGCGCCTCAAGTGGTGCAAGACCAAGTAACGTTTCCTATCACCACAGCCATGTTGTCGGTGCCGGGAGCTGAAACGGTAAGGGGCTTTTCGTTTTTTGGTGACTCTTATGTATATGTTATTTTTAACGAAAACACCGACCTTTACTGGGCCCGTAGTCGGGTGCAAGAATATTTGAGTCAAGTAAGTGCTCGCTTACCGGATTCAGCGAGGCCTGAACTTGGCCCTGATGCAACAGGGGTAGGCTGGATTTACTTGTATGCGCTGGTGGATAAAACTGGTAAGCACGATATTAGCCAGCTACGAAGCTTGCAAGATTGGTTTTTAAAGTTTGAGCTGCAAACGGTGCCGGGCGTATCAGAAGTAGCGTCTGTTGGCGGTATGGTTAAGCAGTATCAGGTTAATGTCGACCCCGATAAATTGCGTGCTTATGGTATTCCGCTAAGTTTAATTCAAACAGCAATTAAGCAAGGTAACCAAGAGCGCGGTGCCTCAGTGGTAGAAATGGCTGAAGCCGAATACATGGTATCGAGCACGGGTTATATTAAAAGTGTCGCAGATTTAGAAGCCATTCCGCTGGGTACTAATGCCAATGGCACGCCACTGCAATTACGTGATGTGGCTGATATAAAACTTGGGCCGCAAATGCGCCGTGGTATTGCCGAACTAAACGGCGAGGGTGAAGTAACCGGTGGGGTGGTAGTGATGCGCTTTGGAGAAAATGCCGAAGCAACCATCAAACTGGTAAAGGAAAAGCTAGAGTCGCTCAAAAAAGGCCTGCCTGAGGGAGTTGAAATCATCCCTGTGTACGACCGTTCAAACCTAATTACCCAAGCACTTGATAACTTAAGCTCAAAGTTAATTGAAGAATTAATCGTGGTGGCCTTAGTGTGTGTGGTGTTTTTATTCCATATACGCTCATCGATTGTAGCCATTATCACGTTGCCAATGGGTATTTTAACGGCTTTTGTGGTTATGTATTGGCAAGGTATAAACGCCAATATCATGTCGCTTGGCGGGATAGCGATTGCTATTGGTGCAATGACAGATGGTGCTATCGTGATGATAGAAAATATGCATAAGCATATGGAGAAAACCCCACTGACCGATGAGAACCGCTGGCAAGTGGTGATGGACTCAGCCGCAGAAGTCGGGCCCGCGTTATTCTTTAGTTTATTGATTATCACTGTTAGCTTTATGCCTGTGTTTATTCTTGAAGCACAAGAAGGACGCATGTTCTCGCCACTGGCTTATACAAAAACCTATGCGATGGCAGCTTCGGCTGGTTTAGCGATTACACTGGTGCCGGTATTAATGGGCTACTTTATTCGCGGTAGGGTTATTTCTGAGCAGAAAAACCCTGTAAACCGCTTATTGGTGGCAGCCTATAAACCTTTATTAAGTGCGGTGTTAAAAGCGCCGAAAACAACATTGGTACTGGCCTTGGTGTTGGCTGCTATCGGCTTTTATCCGGTTAATAAAATTGGCAGTGAGTTTATTCCTCCCCTTGATGAGGGCGACTTAATGTACATGCCAACGACTTATCCAGGTATTTCCATTGGTAAGGCCCGTGAAATCTTACAACAGACCGATAAGTTAATTGCCAGTGTGCCAGAGGTCGAGTCGGTGTTTGGTAAGGTAGGTCGCGCAGACACTGCCACAGATCCTGCGCCGCTTACCATGATCGAAACCTTTATTCAGTTAAAGCCAAAGTCACAGTGGCGCGAGGGCATGACAACCGAGAAACTGAAGAAAGAACTCGATAATCTGGTTAAGTTCCCAGGGCTTACCAATGCGTGGGTTATGCCAATCAAAACACGAATTGACATGCTTGCCACTGGTATTAAAACGCCAGTGGGGATCAAAGTTGCAGGTCCAAAGCTAAGTGAAATTCAAAAAATCGGTGAGCAAATTGAAGTCATCCTAAAAGATTTACCGGGCACAGCGTCGGTTTACTCAGAGCGTGTTGCCGGTGGTCGCTACATCAAAGTTGATATCAACCGTGAAAAAGCAGCGCGCTATGGTTTGAACATTGCTGATGTACAACAGGTAGTTGCCACCGCTATCGGTGGTATGAATGTGACAGAAACGGTTGAAGGGCAAGAGCGTTACCCAGTTAACTTGCGCTACCCGCAAGATTATCGCGACTCGCCAGAAGAGCTTAAGTTGTTACCGATAGTGACACCAAACGGACAGCGTATCGCATTGGCCGATGTAGCTCATGTCTTTATCGAAGATGGCCCGCCGGGTATTAAAAGTGAAAATGCCCGCATTAATGGCTGGAGCTTAATCGACATTGAAGGCAGTGATATCGGCAGTTATGTTGAGCGTGCGCAACAAGCGCTGCATGAGCAACTCGAGCTACCTGCTGGTTACTCAATTACGTGGGCGGGGCAATATGAATACATGGAGCGCGCAAAAGCTAAACTCAGTTATGTATTGCCACTCACCTTGGCAATTATAGTGGTGCTGTTATACCTCAATTTTAGAAGCTTTATTGAGGTGGCAATGATCATGCTGACCTTACCGCTTGCTATGATAGGCGGTATTTGGCTGATGTACCTTGAAGGCTTTAACTTCTCGGTTGCTGTTGGGGTTGGTTTTATTGCCCTGGCTGGGGTTGCTGTGGAAATTGGCGTGATCATGCTGGTTTATCTCAACCAAGCTTATCAAGATACCAAAGCGCAATCAGCACAGTTCACGGTTACAGAGCTGCGCCAAGCAATCATCAATGGTGCAGGCCTTCGGGTTAGACCAGTGATGATGACAGTTGCCACTATTATCATAGGGTTACTGCCAGTGCTTTATGGCACTGGAACGGGCAGTGAGGTGATGAGCAGAATAGCCGCGCCTATGGTCGGTGGGATGCTCAGTGCCATAGTTTTAACACTACTTGTGTTACCTGCGCTTTACTTTATATGGCGTAAACGCCACCTATAAATTTTACAGTCAGTGTGTAACTTGTACGCTTTTACTGGCTGCAAGTTACACATTTTATTTTTAACTTATTGATAATTGGTTTGTTTATTGCTGGTGTGATTTATGCAAAGTCATATTAAATTGATTTTAATAAGGAATGCACATGCAAGTTAAAACAATACAACAAGTTTATGATTGGACCGTGTTATTTCATACTCAAATGGCAGCCAATTTCCACAGTGTTAAAGACTTACTGGACGAGCATAATCAAATGCTGGTGGACTATTATCTGCAATATGAGAAGAAACTGGCAGAAGATCTCGTTGGCTTTAAAGCCATTACAGAAATAAACACGCTTGATACCTATTGCTATGAGTATTTTGCTGAAAACCCAGAGCTAATTACTTTTAACGATATCAGCACAGATCAGCAAATTGATGAAAAGGCGATTCAGGTTTACTTAACCACGCAACACCAAAAAGTCATCGACTTATACGAATACTTGGTATCGCGAGCTGATACAGAGCAAAGTAAAGAAAAGCTCGAACGTTTACTTGAGCTTGAACATCAAGGCCTTAAGCAAATGATGCAAAGCTCTAACCGCCATATGGATATGTAATCGATTAATCTATTAATCTATTAATCTATTAATCAGCTTAATGAAAATCGAGTAAGAAGCCGACTTTTTTAAGGTATTTTTGCTCTTGCTGTAAGTCAGCTAAAAGCAAGGTATGTTCTTTAAGCCACTTATTGTGAAACTTTAAGAACATACTATTTTGCTTGGCTGTTACCTCAAGTTTAAAACCTTGATCGGTAATACGCTTTTGATTCAGTAGTACCGCTAAGCGCAAAATCACAATAAGCTGCAATATTTCATAATGCTGCATGGTATGCAGTGCCGGAAACTCTTCTAAGCGGATCTTTTTCCGATAAAAACGGATCATGCAACTAAGCAAGGTTTGTTGTTGCTGCGTAAAGCCAGGTAATTGGCTATTCGCCACGATATACGCGCTGTGCTTATGTATCCCTGATGAATTAACCCCTAAGCCAATTTCATGCAGCTGCGCAGCCCAATCCAATAAATTTATGTAATCTGAGTCGGTCAGATGCCATGTTTCTCTTACTTGTTCAAACAGCCACTTTGCAGTTGTCGAGACACGATTAGCATGCTCTTTATCTATGGCATTACGCTCAGATAAATTCTCTATGGTATTTGTGCGAATATCCTTATGGGCGAGCTTTTGCTGCATTTCATGAAGCAGGCCTTCACGCAGTGAAAAGTCGCTGTACTGCATCGCTTCGATTTTAAACAGCCTAAATACCGCGATTAAAATGGCTAAACCACCACAAATACTCACTTGCCGCTCAGGCGTAAGACCTTCAATTTGCAGCGCTTGTATTTGTTTAGATGCAATAAACTGGGTTTTTAGTTCTAATAACCGCTCTAAAGTAATTAGCTCTTGCTCTGCATCATTGGCATTGATCATGGCAAGGATAGATTTAATTGTGCCTGATGTTCCCACCACAGATTGCCAGCCAGCCGATAAGTAATTAGCAAAAATTACTTCGAGTTCTTGTTCTGCGCGTACCTCAGCTTTGGCAAAGCGCTTAGCAGTGATTTGTCCATCTGCAAAAAACTGCTTGGTATAGCTAACACAGCCCATGTTGCGACTAGCAAGTAGCTTGTGCTTAAAGTGTTTACCAATGATGAGTTCAGTACTGCCGCCACCGATATCAATAACTAAGCGGTTTTCATCGTGATGAATGTAGTGAGCTACACCTTGGTAAATTAAACGTGCTTCTTCTTGCCCTGATATAACTTCAATCGGGTAAGGAAACACCTTACTTGCTTGCGTTAAGAACGAATGAATATTTTTCGCGCGGCGTAATGTGTAAGTTGCCGCCACTTTGACATTCTCAAGGGGAAAGTCCTGTAAGGTAGTAGCAAACTGCTTAAGAATCGCCAGCGCGCGCTCTATAGCTTCTTGGCTTAAGTGATTTTTATCATCTAAACCATCAGCTAAATAAACGCGCTGCTTTTCTTTGTGTAAGATTTGCAAAGAGCCATCGACCTCTCTTGCCACCACTAAATGAAAACTGTTTGAGCCTAAATCAACGGCAGCAATTGAGGGATAATCATTCATTATTATAGTTACTTTCCCATTTCTTAAGGTGGTCATAAATGGCAATTTGCGAGCGAATTTTTTTACGATTGCCACGGCGCACATAGCTGTTTTTTTGTTCGCTATCGATTATGCGCGCTTTTGATCTATCTTTAAACTGTAGCTCAAGAATATCAATAATAAGCTGTTTTAATTTTTCATCATAAATCGGTGTGGCGACTTCAACACGGTGATCAAGATTTCGGGTCATCCAATCCGCTGATGAAATATACACTTTTTCTTCGCCATTATTATGAAACACCATCACCCGAGGGTGCTCTAAAAAGCGGTCAACAATACTAATAATACGAATGTTATCGTTCACGGCAGAGGGCACTAACGAACACATGCCACGCACAATAATGCGAATTTTCACGCCGCGTCTTGCGGCAAAATAGAGGTGATCAACCAGCTCTTTATCAACAAGGTTGTTTATTTTTAGCGTAATTTTGCCAGCCTTACCATGCTCTATATTGGTTATTTCAGCATCAATTAGCGACATAATAGTTTGTCGTGCGTTGACTGGTGATAGCATCAAGTGATCAAACTGAAATGGTTTATAGCTACTTTCGATGAATCTAAAAACGCTATCGCACTCTTCGCTAATACCTTCATGTCTGGTAAATAAACTAAAGTCAGTATAAATTTTGGCAGTTTTCTCATGGAAGTTACCCGTGCCTATATGGGCGTACTTCACGATGTTGTTCTTTTCTTTACGATGAATAACGCATAACTTGCTGTGCACTTTCAATGCAGGAATACCAAAGATTACTTTAACACCGGCATTACTCAGAGTTTTTGCCCATTCAATATTGTTTTGTTCATCAAAGCGCGCTTTCAGCTCAACCATTACGGTGACATGTTTGCCATTTTTTGCTGCATTAATAAGTGTAGAGATAAGACGAGATTGACTCGCAACGCGATAAATATTGACCTTAATTTGGGTAACATCAGGGTCAAAAGCGGCTTGGCGTACAAACTCAAGTAAATGGTTAAAGGTGTGATAAGGGTAATACAGTAAAATATCTTGCTCTGAAATGGCATCAAACACACTTGAGTGATAGTTAAAAGCCGTGCTTTGTAATGCAGGCAGTGGTTTGTTTTCTAAATACTGACGGCCAACATTCGGAAACGCAATAAAATCGCGGAAATTACGGTAACGACCGCCGGGGATCAACGCATCATGTTGACTAATATTAAGACGCTTTTTCATCACTTTAAGCATTTCAGCTGGCATGCTCTCGTCATAAACAAGGCGCACAGGCTCTGCAGAAATACGTTGTTTTAGACCTTTTGACATTTTATCGAGCAAGCCTTCTTCAAGCTCGTCATCTAAATTGTATTCGGCATCACGGGTCAATTTGATGGCATAACATTGAATATCATCAAAGCTAAAAAAGCTGCTAAACACATCGCGAATAAAGTAGGCGATGATGTCATCTAGCATCACAATGGTTTTGTGACGGCGTGTTTTCTCAGGCGGCAAAATAACAAAGCGTGAGACGCGGTCAGTAGGCACCTCCATCATGGCATAATGACTTTTTTGATTGGTCATCTCGACAAACAAATAAGTCATGGTGTCGTTAATTTGATCTGAGTAGTCTTTCTTTTCAGAGAGCAAAATCGGCAAAATGTGTTGCAGTACATTGTCGTGGAAGAATTTTTTCAGCCAACTCAAGTGAAATTCAGATAACTTCTCTGGTAGCTCTACGTGAATATTGTGCTCGTTTAAATCATTCAAAATATCTTTATGAATTTGATTAAATTTTTTGCCAAGCTGCAGCACCTTACTTTGGATCTGATGAAGTAATATTTCGTCTTCTTCAAAGTTCGCATCAGGAATTTTATTAAGTAATATGCGGCGTTTTACATCGGCAACACGAACACGAAAAAACTCATCCATGTTGTTTGAGTAAATACCTAAAAAGCGCATGCGCTCAATAATCGGGTTCGATTTGTCTTTGGCTTCTTGCAGCACGCGTTCATTAAAAGACAGCCAACTTAGCTCTTTGGCAAAGTAATTAACGGCTTGAGAAGAAGAATGTGATGCGTTCATCTGGTTTTCCAACGTTTATAGCTAGTTAGAATGTAGAGGATGCAGATGACACAAGTATGACAAGCGTGTCAGTTTTGTGACACGCTTAATCTAACTTTAGTTGTAGAAGTGGTACTTGGTTTAAGCATCCTCAATATCAACAATTAGATCTGTGGTAATAGACTCAAGTGCGTTGATCACTTCGTCTTTGTTCATGCCTATTGGCAAAGCAACGGTGGCAACAGCACTAAAAATTGGCACGCCCCAGTTAGGTGCACTTTGTTGTTTTGAATTTAGGTGAGTGATATTCGCCCCTTTGTGACGAATAACGCTGGCTAGCTCTTGTACAATGCCTGGTCTGTCGTTACCAGTAATCACGAAGTTAATTTCCTCAGACGGAACATCAGGCAAGGTATCAGTTCCACGTTCAATTCGAACTTCAAGATAAGGTAAGCTGTGAAGAGCATCTTGTAATTCTTGCAAATGCTCTTCAGGTACTGCGGCTTCGATAATTCCGGCAAAATGACCTGCAAGGTGGCTCAAATTACTTGTCAGCCAGTTACCATGATGGTTTAAAATTGTGGCAGAAATATCTTCAACTAGGCCGGGTTTGTCTGGCCCTAAAATAGTAATTACTAACTGCTTCATACTTAAATCTCTATAAAAAAGCCTCAGAAAAATGCAATAAAAGGGAGGAGGCGTTGGTTAAAAATGATTCTTATTGTTGAAAAAAATAAGTCTCATTGAGTATTGATGCTGTTTTAATGTTTGTCCAATTTTTTCACTGTAGTTATAAAAAATTAGTTATAACAATTTGTTAGCTTGATTGTGGTACTGTAATAAAAGTGCTCCACAATGACTTATTTTGGTCATTCTTTAACTTTAAAATACGTCCCTGAAATACTCGCTTTATTACACTGAATTATGACGTTTGTAACATTACTGTCATCTTGGTGAAATATAATTCGCGCAACGTTAAGTTTTAAGGGTGTTTTGATGACTTCCAATCCGAATAAACCTACCTTTCATACGGATAGAAGCCGTCTATTTAAAGACAGGTTTGCCAAGTGGGGTATTTCCGCGGGTGGCGTAATGGTGCTTGTAGCACTGCTACTCATATTCTTTTACCTTCTTTATGTTGTTCAACCTATTTTTGAATCAGCAAAAGTAGAAACACGTAATAGTGTAAAACTACAAAATGCGTCAGAAGTTGTTGGCCTTGGCATTGAAGAGCAAACAGAAGTTGCCTTTTTACTCGGTGAAAAAGGTAATGTGGACTTTTACAATGTTGAAAAAGAGCAATTTGGTAAAAAGATCACCACTCTTAATACAGAATTACCAAGCGATGTAAGCAGCTTTGCAAGCTCTGCACCGTTTCAGGGGCAATACGCATACGGCCTAGAGAATGGCTCAGTTGTTGTGGTTGCGCCAAAATTCTTAGTGACATTCCCGAACAACCAACGCCAATTAACACCACGTTTAGATTACCCGCTCGGTGATATGGCGCTTGAGGTTGACGATCAAGGTGCGGCAATCACTAAATTTGCATTTAGCCACTACGAAGATAAAACAGCTGTTGTTGCTTTAACCGCTGACAAGCGCGTTTTATTTAGCAGCTTTGTGGGTGAAGAAAACATGTTCACCGGCGAAGTTGAGTGGGTTGTTGAGCGCACAGAACTTGATATCGAAGGTCGTGTTGATGAGCTATTAATTTCACCTGATACAACACGTACATTCGTGCGTTCAGCAAATCAAATTTACGTATATGATACCCGTTACCCTTCTGAAGTTGAGCAAATCCAACTGCTTGCAGCTAACGAAGAAAACGCGAACCTAGTTTCAACTCAGCTATTAGCGGGTGCCAACTCACTGATGCTTGCTAACGATAATGGCGAAGTATCACAGTGGTTTGAAGTAAACACTGAAAATGGCCGTGAGTTCCAAAAGATTCGTGCATTTGAAACCAGCAAGCAATCGAAACTAAATATTTTTACTGAGTTCTATCGTCGTACCTTCTTCACAGCGGGTGCTAACGGTGAGCTTGGTATTTATTACACAACCAGTGATGCAAAACTATGGCAAGGTAAAGTAAGCGACGGTCCAATTCAAAACTTTGCTATTTCACCACGTTCAAATGCGGCACTGATTCTTGCTGATGACGCGTTAAAAGTGATTGAAATCCATAACGAGCACCCAGAAGTAACCTGGTCTGCATTATGGCAAGAAGTGTGGTACGAAGGCTATCCAGAGCCGGGTTATATTTGGCAATCAACCTCTGCAAGTGATGACTTTGAATCTAAGTTCTCGTTAGTGCCAATTTCATTCGGTACGATTAAAGCTGCAATGTACGCAATGTTATTTGCGGTACCCATTGCGCTTTCAGCGGCAATTTACACGGCGTACTTTATGTCGAGTGAATTACGTAAAGTGGTTAAGCCGACTGTAGAAATTATGGAAGCATTACCAACGGTAATCTTAGGTTTCTTAGCAGGTCTTTGGTTAGCACCATTAATTGAAGAACATTTACCAGCGATTGTCGGATTATTGGTGTTGCTGCCAATTGGTATCTTATTAACTGCATTCGGCTGGAACAAACTACCGGCGTCAATTCGTCACCGTATTCCTGAAGGTTCGCATTCAATTTTACTTATCCCAGTGGTTATCTTTATTGGCTGGTTATCGTTTGCGATGAGTAACTCAATTGAGCTTTGGATGTTTGACGGTAATGTGCGTCAGTACCTAACCAATGAATTAGGTATGACATTCGACCAACGTAACTCACTAGTTGTTGGTATTGCGATGGGCTTTGCTGTTATCCCAACTATCTTCTCAATTGCGGAAGATGCGGTATTCAGTGTTCCTAAGCACTTATCAAACGGTTCATTAGCACTTGGTGCAACGCAATGGCAAACATTGGTTCGCGTAGTACTACTAACAGCAAGCCCGGGTATCTTCTCAGCAGTAATGATGGGCCTAGGCCGTGCGGTAGGTGAAACAATGATTGTACTAATGGCAACAGGTAATACACCTATTATGGACTGGAGTATCTTCCAGGGTATGAGAACACTTGCAGCGAATATCGCGGTAGAAATGCCAGAGTCTGAGGTAGGTAGCTCGCATTATCGCATCCTATTCTTAGCAGCATTTGTATTATTCATATTCACATTCGTTTTCAACACAGTGGCTGAGTTTGTTCGTCAGCAACTGCGTGAAAAATACAGTTCAATGTAGGTGGAGAGACACGACATGGTAAAGCAGTGGTTTAAGTCTGGTTCTCCTTGGATTTGGATGACCGGCGGTGCGGTAAGCATCAGTTTAATCTCGGTTCTTGGCTTACTAGCCATGATTGCTTGGAAAGGTTTAAGCTTTTTCTGGCCATCAGAAGTAGTGCAATTTGAGCTGCAAGGCTCTGTTGCAAAACAAACAGTGATCGGTGAAATTTATGACCGTGAACTAGTTGCAAAATCACGTATTGAGGCGACGGGCGTTGATTTATCTCATTACGACAAAGAGCAGCTAGAGCGCTTACTGATCAAAACCGGTAACCGTGAGTATGTTGATCTCGATTTCCGTTGGGTACTAGAGACAGACATTACATCGCGTACTGCGCCAGCAGAGCTTGCAGTATTCGAACGTAGCAAAAACGGTAACTTTTACGGTTATGTTGAGCAGGTTATTAAAGACGGTGAAGTTATCACAGATAACAAAATCGATGTGCTTTATGATCTTGTAGAGCGTGCTGTTGACCTAAATGACCAAGCGTTAGACTTACAAAATGGTGATATTGGTCATATTAACTATGAACTTGAGCGTTTACGCTTAAAAGAAAAAGCATACCAGCTTGATAACGAACTAACCGATGAGCGTGTTGCTGAGCTTGCACAAACTCGTGCTGAGTTACGTGCTGAATACACAGTGTTAGAAAAGCAGTTATTTGCACTTCGTAAAGAAGCAAAGCGTGACCAAGTAACTGTGAGAGACATGCGCGGTGAAGTGGTTACTTTACCTCTGTATCAAGTTCTTGATGTGTGGTTCCCTAATGACATGGGCTTCTTTGCTAAGCTTGGTCACTATTTTGTACAACTTGGTAAGTTTGTAGCGGATGACCCACGTGAAGCAAACACTGAAGGTGGTGTATTCCCGGCAATTTTCGGTACTGTATTCATGGTATTACTAATGGCAGTGATTGTGACGCCATTTGGTGTGGTTGCAGCGATTTACTTGCATGAATACGCAGCAAAAAATGCCGTGACTAAGATGATCCGTATCGCGGTAATCAACCTTGCGGGTGTACCTTCGATTGTATACGGTGTATTTGGTCTAGGTTTCTTTGTATACATGCTCGGTGGCAGCATTGACCAATTATTCTACCCTGAGTCGTCGCCAAGCCCAGTATTTGGTACGCCAGGTGTGATTTGGTCTGCATTAACGCTCGCAATTTTAACGCTGCCTGTTGTTATTGTTTCGACAGAAGAAGGTTTATCACGTATACCAAGTACGGTTCGTCATGGTTCATTAGCACTTGGCGCAACAAAAGCAGAAACGCTATGGCGCATCATCATTCCGATGGCAAGCCCTGCGATTATGACAGGTTTAATCCTAGCGGTTGCACGTGCAGCCGGTGAAGTAGCACCACTCATGCTTGTTGGTGTTGTTAAGATGGCACCAACACTGCCTCTTGACGGTAACTTCCCATATATACATTTAGATAGAAAATTTATGCACTTAGGTTTCCATATTTACGATGTTGGTTTCCAAAGCCCTAACGTAGAAGCGGCTCGTCCGCTGGTATATGCCACGGCATTCTTACTGGTATCAGTAATTATCGCCCTGAATATCACCGCGATTGGTATTCGTAACCACTTACGCGAAAAGTTTAGAGCTCTTGAGCATTAATACAGAATTTTTATAGGTAGACAGAGATGATTACAGTTGCACCACAAGTAAACCAAGCGAAAAGCGCGGCAAAGCTAGATTTAGATAACCTAACTGCAGAGCAAACAGCGTTAGAGATTAAAAACTTAGATCTATACTACGGTGATAAACAAGCGCTTAGCGGCGTAAATATGAACATCCCAAAAGGTCAGGTAACAGCATTTATCGGTCCATCGGGTTGTGGTAAATCAACACTTTTACGTTGTATAAACCGTATGAACGACCTTGTTGATAGCTGTCGTATCGATGGTGAGATCTTACTACATGGTCACAATATCTATGATAAGAATGTAGATGTTGCTGCACTACGAAGAAATGTCGGGATGGTATTCCAACGTCCTAATCCATTTCCAAAATCAATCTACGAAAATGTCGTTTATGGCCTACGCTTACAAGGTATTAAAGAAAAGCGTAAACTAGACGAAGTGGTTGAACAATCTTTACGTGGCGCGGCGTTATGGGATGAAGTTAAAGACCGTTTACACGATAGTGCATTTGGCTTATCGGGTGGTCAGCAACAGCGTCTTGTAATTGCTCGCTCAATTGCTATCGAGCCTGAAGTACTACTTCTGGATGAGCCTACATCGGCACTAGATCCAATTTCTACTTTAGTTATCGAAGAGCTAATTAACGACTTAAAGAATAAGTTTACCGTGGTAATCGTTACTCACAACATGCAACAGGCTGCTCGTGTATCAGACCAAACTGCGTTTATGTACATGGGTGAGTTGATTGAGTATTCAGATACCAATACGTTATTTACAACACCAAGCAAGAAGAAAACAGAAGACTACATTACAGGCCGTTACGGTTAGTTAATAAAGTTACTTGGTACCGTAAACGAAATTTATAGAGGTAGACAATGGAACATAATATCAATAAACACATTTCGGGCCGCTTTAATGAAGAGCTTGAAAATGTGCGTAACCATGTATTAAACATGGGTGGTTTAGTTGAGCAGCAACTAAACAGTGCACTGGATGCTGTTAGTAATGGTGATGCCGATCTTGCACAAAAAGTTCGTGAAAACGACTACAAAGTAAATGCAATGGAAGTGAACATCGACGAAGAATGTACACGCATTATCGCTCGTCGTCAGCCGGCAGCGAGTGACTTACGTCTTGTCATTGCCATTGCAAAAACAATTGCCGATTTAGAGCGTATTGGTGATGAAGCTGAGCGTATTGCTAAAGTCGCACTAGACTCATTCACTAAAGATCAGCAAGACTTACTGGTAAACATTGAAAACATGGGGCGTCTAGTATCAAAAATGCTTCATGATGTACTTGATGCATTTGCACGTATGGATGTGCAATGTGCGTTTGAAGTACATAAAGAAGACGCTAAAGTTGATCGTGAATACGAAGCAATTACTCGTCAAATCATGACATATATGATGGAAGATCCACGCTCAATCCCGAAAATTATGGATTTAGTGTGGTCAGTACGTTCATTAGAGCGTATTGGCGATCGCTGCCAAAATATTGCTGAATACATCATCTATTTTGTTAACGGTAAAGATATTCGTCATACATCTCAAGCAGATATAGAAAAGTCGCTGTAATTAAGCCGCTACTTTTCATTACTAAATCGAGCGGCCCTAGGGCCGCTTTGTGTTTTATTGCTGATGTAAGGCAGAAAAAGCGTTCACAATCGAACACAATGCTGTAAAATTCGCAGCTGCCAAAGCATACTAATTTATAAAGGGTCAGTTATGCCTACAAATGCATTTTTAGGGGTTTTTGCTAAATCACCTATTAAGCCTATGGAAGATCACATTAAGAAAGTACATCAAGCAAGTAAAGCATTGATCCCTTTCTTTAATCACGTGTTTAAAGAAGAATGGCAAGAAGCGGAAGAAATCCGTTTAAACATTCGTAATTTAGAGCGTGAAGCTGATGAAATGAAACGTAACATCCGCCTTCAACTACCTCGTGGCTTATTTATGCCAGTTGAGCGTACCGATTTGCTAGAGCTTGTTACTCAACAAGACAAAATTGCTAACAAAGCAAAAGATATCGCAGGTCGTGTAGTTGGTCGTGAGATGATCATACCTACCGAAATCCAAACAGATTTCCTTGCTTATGTAACTCGTTGTGTTGATGCGACTAAACAAGCGTCAAAAGCAATCAATGAGCTAGATGAGCTGCTTGAAACGGGCTTCAAAGGTCGCGAAGTGACTTTAGTTGAAAAAATGCTCGTTGAATTGGACGCTATTGAACAAGACACGGATGACATGCAGATCAAAATTCGCCGTCAATTGCGCGCCATCGAAAATGAACTTAACCCAGTAGACGTGATGTTCTTATACAAGATCATTGAGTGGGTGGGCGAGCTTGCAGATATTGCAGAGCGCGTAGGTTCTCGTCTTGAGCTGATGTTAGCTCGTTAATTAAAAATCAGTTCAAACACGAAAAAAATTAAAGGTTCACACAATGGATATCATTGCAAATTACGGCACGTTATTGGTTTTAACTGCCGCCGCAGTCGGTTTCTTTATGGCTTATGGTATTGGTGCAAATGACGTTGCCAATGCAATGGGTACATCAGTAGGCTCAAAAGCACTTACAATTAAACAAGCAATCATCATCGCGATGGTGTTTGAATTCGCTGGCGCATACCTTGCCGGTGGTGAGGTTACATCTACAATCCGTAAAGGGATTATCGATGCCACGCCATTTATGGACATACCTGAGTTAATGATACTCGGTATGATTGCCGCATTATTCGCTGCAGGTAGCTGGTTATTAATTGCCTCTTTCTTAGGCTGGCCAGTATCTACGACTCACTCAATCATTGGTGCCATCATTGGTTTCGCATTGGTTGCAGTAGGTAGTGAAGCAATCCAATGGAACAAGGTAATGGGTATCGTAGGTAGCTGGATTGTTACCCCTGCTATCTCTGGTTTTATTGCTTATTTGATTTTCATGAGTGCGCAAAAGCTAATTTTTGACACTGATGCACCACTTAAAAATGCTAAGCGTTACGTGCCTATCTATATGGGTCTAGCGGGCTTCATCATGTCACTTGTAACAATCAAGAAAGGCTTGAAGCATATCGGTATTAACTTAGGTGCTGTTGAAGGTTATGCGCTTTCTATCGCGATTGCTGTTGTAGTTGCTATCATCGGTAAGATTGCGATTGCTCGCCTTAAAATCGATCCTAAAGCTGATAAGAAAATGCAGTTCAACAACGTTGAGAAAGTGTTCGCAGTACTTATGGTACTAACAGCATGTTGTATGGCATTCGCACACGGTTCAAACGACGTTGCTAACGCGATTGGTCCATTAGCTGCTGTTGTAAACATTGTTGAGCACAACGGTGAAATCGCTAAGAAAGCGGCTATCGCATGGTGGATTTTACCACTAGGTGGTTTAGGTATTGTTGCTGGTCTTGCTATCTTAGGTAAGAAGGTAATTAAGACCATCGGTGAAGGCATCACGCACTTAACACCAAGCCGTGGTTTTGCTGCTGAACTTGCTGCTGCTTCAACAGTTGTTATCGCATCAGGTACTGGTTTACCTATTTCTACTACGCAAACACTTGTAGGTGCGGTACTAGGTGTTGGTATGGCACGCGGTATTGCGGCTCTTAACATGGGTGTTGTAAGAAACATTGTAGTTTCTTGGGTAATTACATTGCCAGTTGGCGCAGCCCTTGCTATTGTTATTTTCTACGTACTGAGAACTGCCTTCGGGGTATAAAAAAGTACTAAAAGACTTTTAGCTTGAAAAGATCTCAATGCCTTAGGTATTGGGGTCTTTTTATTTGCAGGTAGAGAATGAATAACTTACCAAGTATTAAACAACTACAGTATTTATTAGCAGTCCACCAACATCAACACTTTGGCCGCGCAGCAAGCGCCTGTTTTATCGGTCAATCAACCTTAAGTAGTGCAATTCAAAACTTAGAAGAAACCTTAGGTTGCCAACTTATAGAGCGTGAAAACCGCAGCTTAATGTTTACCGCAATTGGTGAAGAGGTTGTCGAAAAAGCACGTAAGATTATTGACGACACCCTTAGCCTTAAAGAGCTGACAAAAAGCTTTTTAACGCCTTTGAGTGGCACTCTCACGCTTGGTGTGATCCCGACGATTGCCAGCTTTATTGCTGCACCTTTATATCATTTCTGCAAACAGACCTTTACCGAGTTAGAGCTAGTGCTAGTTGAAGACACCAGTGACAAACTGCTCGACAAACTTGAACATGGGCAAATTGATATGGCATTACTCGCGTTACCGTATGACACTGAAAAGTTTCATACACAAGTACTTGCTAAAGATCACTTCAGCCTAGTGCATCATAAAGATTATACTCCAGCAGATGGTGTGGAAGATTTTAATCTTTTACCGGATGCGAGTGTGTTCTTACTAGAACGTGAGCACTGCATGACTGGCCATGCACTAAGTGCTTGCCACTTGAATCGCTCAAGTTGTATTAACCCATTTGAAGCGGCAAGTTTACACACGCTATTAAGTATGGTTGAACACCAGCTTGGTGTTACTTTTTTACCACAAATGGCTATCAATGCAGGCATTTTAGATAAAAAAGAGATGGTCGCAACACCATCGCAAAATGATGCATACCGAGATATTGGTATCGTGTGGCGTAAAACCACGGGCCGGATCAGAGACTTTAGGCTATTTAGCCAGCAGCTAGAGCTGTTTCTCAATAAGCAATGTAGCTTAGACGGTCAATGAACAAAAAACCCCAAATAAAAAATATTTGGGGTTTTTTATTATTTAAGCAAACTATTTTTTTCCTTCCCTCGACTAACATAATAATAAAACCATTAAAGGCAGATCAGATGACGAGGCTAGTTTGTTTTTTCAATCACTTGAAACACTAATTGCTAAAGCGCAACAGGGCAATAAACGGGCGTGGTTGAAATTAGTCAAGCAGCACGAAACACAGGTATATAACTATTGCCTAAGGATGTTAAGTCACCCTGATGATGCAATGGATTTAATGCAAGAAGTGTTTATTTCTGTTTATAAAAGCTTACCGAGCTTTCGTGGTGAATCGAGTTTTAATACTTGGCTCTATCAAATTGTGCACCGGCGTAGTGTTGAATATTACCGCCGCCGTAAGCTGCATCAAGGTTTAGACGATATACCAGAAGAAAGCTGCGAGCATAGTGAGTTAGAAACCAATCAACTGCAATCTGAGCAGCATCATGAACTCAAAGCAATGATGAACAATTTACCCTGGGAGCAACGCTTGGTGGTGGAGTTAAAGTTTTTTCAGCACTGTACATTTGAAGAAATCGCTGAGCAATTAGGTATTTCGACCAATACAGCTAAATCAAGACTATACAGTGCGCTTGGTAAGTTAAAAGTGCATTTGGAGGCCCTAGATGGCTAATTTAGATTCATTATTTACCGCATGGTTAGAGGGCGAAAGCCTCACTGAAGAGCAAATTGCGTTGCTACAAGCCAATGCTGAGTATGCATCAATGATGAACAATGCAATACAGTGGCAACAACAAAGTCAACATTATGAAACGGTACCCGTACCAAATTGGGATCGAGAATCTACGATGCCCAAAGTACAAAAACAAAGTCTGTTTTTTGGTGCTGGAATGTGGGCAGTGGCTGCGTCAATAGTATTTTGCGCGTGGGTTTTTGTTAGTAATCCACAGCAAGGAAACCAGCAGTTACTAGAGCAAGTGGCCAAGCAAACCAATTTATTAGAGTCACAACAAAAGCAAATTGATCAGTTACAAAATATCATTACTGCGCAAAACGAAGTGCAGCAACAGCAGATGTACCAACTGGCCAAAGAAGCGATTAAAACCGGGCGAGTAGAGCGCCAAGAAGATATTGCCAGCGTGCTGGCTTATATCAAAACACAGCGTGCCCAAGACCAAGCGTACTTACGTATGCAGTTAAATGATTTAGCAGAGCAAGTGGAAGGCGGACCATTGCCAACCGTTGCCAACAATTTGGAGTATTAAGATGTCAAAATACAAATCAACTACGGCTGCATTATTGCTTTGCGCAGCAGTAAGTGTGCAAGCACAAGCAAGTGATGAGTTAGATAAAATTCAGCGTGAAGTCGGGATTATGGAAAAGATTCTCTCAGCGGCGTTAAAACAAGATACTGATAACAAGGTAAGGAATGTCTCTTCGAGTTATTTGCAGCATCAAGGCGTGGTGTTTAGTTTTGATGTACGAGGCAGTTCACGCTGGTCTACAGTGTTTGCCTCTGTGCCCGATGCGCCGTTGCCACCAATGCCTGATATTGATTTTGAAGAACTCACTGAAATAGAAGTACTAGGCGAGCATGTGCAAGTGATCAGCGATGCGGTGGTAGTGAAAACGCAAGAAGCCTACCAACAAGCTATGGAAGTGATGCGCGAAAGTGCAGAGCGAGTACGTGAAGTGGCTGAGCAAGAGCGCGATGTAAGCCGTGAAATTCGTGATCTTGAGCGTGAAAAGCGCGACCTTGAATTTGATCGTCGCCACGATAAAGATGCCAAAGAGCAAGAGCTCGAAAAACGTAAACAAGCATTACAAGCATCGATTAAAGAGCTTGAAAAGCAACAGCTAAAGTTATCACAAAAGCAGCAGCAAATGCGCAAAGAGTTAGCTGAGAAAAAACAAGCCCGCGTAAAAGAGCAAAAGCAACAGCTAGCAGCCCTAGCACAGCAAGTAGATAAAAGTTTATCTCTGACTCTATGTGATTATGGTAGCGGTTTAAGAAGTTTACCTAACGATGAACATGTGAGCTTTATCATCCGTGGTGTTAGCGAAGGTAAAACTGAACAAGTAAAAGTGTTTAAAAAGTCTGACATTAAAAAGTGTGTGGTTGGCGATATAAAAGCCGCGCAATTACTCGAAAAAGCATCAAGTTATAGTTTTTAAATTCTCCCAACTAAAAAAGCAGCCTAAAGTGGCTGCTTTTCATTCATTGAAAATGGTTTTAAGTCGGGTAAAAACAACAAGTAAACCCACACGACTAGGTTAAAGTAAGGTACTAAACCTAACCCTGTAAAGGTTTTTACCGGATACCCTTTTAAGCTCGCATTACGGTAACATTGATACGCTATCCCTAGATTTACAATCAGCAACAAAACGATTAGTTGTGTCATCACTTTTCTCCATTATACCGCCAATACATGGACTTAACGATGTTAAGCTATGCTTAGTATGTTTAATATAATAAGTAATGTCATGTTTATTATAGATAATCACCATAAAAACACGACATTTAACCTTGCTATGGATTTAAGTATAGATGAGTATTGTCAGTATGGAAGCAAAATTTCTTAGAAAAAATGTTTAAAAATGTATCAAGCTTTGCTCTAAATAGGCTAGATAATTGTTAGTTAAACAGATTATTTTCAGATATTTTTTTAAGTTCAGCCGTTATTTTTTCAACAGGCATCGGGCGAGCAATGAAGTAACCTTGCCCATAATCTACGCCGATATCTTTTAGCGCTAAAAATATCTCTTGATTTTCAACATATTCAGCAACAGAGCGTTTATCAAGGGAACGGCTAATATCATTAATTGCTTTTACCAGCGCTAAATCGATTGGGTCGTTCAGCATGTCGCGAACAAATGAACCATCAATTTTTACATGTTGAGCCGGTAATTGTTTAAGGTAGTTGAAGGTACTAAAGCCTGTACCAAAGTCATCAATTGAGAAGTGACACCCTAAGCCGTTCAAACGCTCGATCATGGCACGGGTTGCAACGAGGTTATTAATACTCGCAGACTCTGTGATCTCAAAAATGATACGTGTTGGTTCAACAGCATATTCTTTTAAGCTCGACTCTATATGAGGCAGTAAGCGTTCATCTAAAAACGACTGTGCTGATAAGTTAATTGCTATTTGATTGAGCTCCGGGTACTCGGCAACACTCTTAATTGCATTACGAATAACACATTGATCCATTAAAAATGTATCGTTTAGAAGTTCAAGAGCTGGGATAAATTGATTTGGGTAAACAATTTCATCGTTTAATTTTAAGCGTAATAGCGCTTCAAAATAGGCAACATGGCCGCGCTTAAAGTCCCAAATAGGCTGATAGTGAAGCTCGATAGCATCGTGCTGTAATGCCTGACGAATACTGTGCCCCCACTCTAAACCCGCTTGTAAGCTATTGTGGCTGGAGTCTTCTTTAGAGTAGCAATGAACGAGGTTACGTCCTAAGCTTTTTGCTACATAAAGAGCGATATCAGCTTGTTTTAAGCATTCACTTGGATCGTTATTTTGCTCAGTGATTTGTGTTAAACCAATTGAACAGCTAATTGAGTACTCTTGGCCTTCTGAATGAAAACGGTGTTTTTCAATCGCCATGCAAATGCTTTCTGCAACCAAGTGTGCATCGAGTAGGTTCGTATTTTTTAAGATCACGGCGAATTCATCACCACCAATGCGGCACACTAAGTGCTCATCACTGATATTCGCTGTAAATAACTGAGCAACTTCTTTTAGAACGATGTCGCCTTGTTGGTGACCTTTACTGTCGTTGATGATTTTAAAGTGATCTAAGTCGATATAAATCAGGGCATGCTCTGTATCGTTACTGGTGTACTTGGCTTTACAAATACGTTGTAATTGTTGGTCAAAGTAATAACGGTTATGCAGCTCTGTGAGCGTATCGTGCAAGGCTAAATGACGAAGTTGTAGCTCTGCCTGTTTACGCTCATGAATGTTATCGATAGTGGCGGTAATAGTCGCTGAGTTTTGGCTATTTTTTATTAGTTGTAAGCGACATTCAACCCAAATGGCATTACCATTTTTATGTTTTAGCTGGATCTCTACCTGTTGCTGTTGCTCACCACCAAGCAAAATACGCTGAATGGTATCTTGTAGCTTTGTTTTGCACTCCGGTAAGCAAAAGTCTGTTAGTGACTTTGCTAAACTAGATTTTATGCCATAGCCCGTTAAATGCTCCCAAGCTGGGTTAATAAAGCGAATATTACCCTCTTGGTTAAACTCAAGCACCACCGTATTTAGGTGTAATAAAATACGTTGGTGGGCAGAAAACAGCTCTTTATAACGGCTTTGACTTTGGCTTAGTTGTTCTACTTTTTGTGCAAACTCTGCGTAGCTCACCATGAAATCTTCACGACGAGCAGCGTGGTCACACACTTTACTCAATAATGAATGATCGTAAGGGGCGCGAATAAAATCAGTAACGCCAGAAAGTAACAACTGCTCCGCGTAATCTGCATCATTGTTATCAATGATGGTTACAATCGCTTGTTTTGGGTTGTGTTGTAATATTTCGCTAATTAACCCAGCTGCGGTATCAGAATGAGACTCGGTGGCGTCAATCAATACAATGGCAAATTTTTGTTGTAAAAAAGTAGCTAGCGTCGCTTTTGTAGACGTGGTGTGAGTAATAGCAAAACTGAGTTTAAGCTGCTCGCTAATATCTTTTGCTTTGCGACTATCGGTTTCAAGTAGCAATAAATTGAGGCGGCTACTTTTTTCAAGATGGGTTGATAACACGTTGGCTAACATTTGCGGTAGCATATCTTGGCGCTCAAATGGCAATACGGCATCAATGCCATAGCTGCGAGCCGTGGTTTCGGCTATACGTTCACAATAAATTGGTGGAGTAAGTAAAATAGGTGTGTTTTTTGGTGTTTTTAATAACCCTGAACGGATCATGCGCGAAAAACGCCAACCATCAATCTTACCAACCTCAAGACCGGTAATGATAATATCCACTGGGTGGCTTTTAAGAATTTTTAGCGCATCTTGAGAGTCACTGGCTTCGATAAACGTGAAGACATTAAGTTTGTTTAATGTGGTCTTAATTGTTTCACGCTCAGCAACGCTTGCGTTTAAAATTAGCAGTTTCAACTGCTTTGCCATGGCGCTACTACCTCTTACCTAACCCATGTTTATTGAATAGGCTAGAATAATGACATTTTGCCTAATCTACAAGCAAACTTTACCTAAAAGCGGTTAATAAGCACTTAAGTGTGTAAACCTGTAAACGGCCATTCACTTGGTCTAGGGCTTTGCTTGAGGTAGTAGGCGTATCAGAGTAAACTTGGCGCGTTTTTATTAATGAGAGATATGCTCTATGCGCGTAGCTGATTTTAGCTTTGACCTTCCTGATGAATTAATTGCTCGTTTTCCGAAAGCAGATCGAACTAGCAGTCGTTTACTGACGCTTGATGGCCCATCAGGGCAAGTTGAGCATAAAGTATTTAGTGATATTTTATCGCTCGTTAATGAAAATGACTTATTAGTTTTTAATAACACCAAAGTGATCCCTGCTCGCATGTTTGGGCAAAAAGAATCAGGCGGTAAGCTTGAGGTGTTAGTAGAGCGTGTACTTGACGAACACCGTGTGCTTGCGCATGTACGAGCTAGTAAATCGCCAAAACCAGGCTCAAAAATCATTCTAGAAGGTAAAGCAGAAGCAACCATGGTTGCGCGTCATGGCGAGCTTTTTGAGCTTGAATTTGCCAAAGACGAAAATGTACTCGATATCCTAAACGAGATCGGTCACATGCCATTACCTCCCTATATTGACCGCCCTGATAATGAGTCAGATCGTGAGCGTTATCAAACTGTTTATGGTGAAAAGCCAGGTGCCGTAGCCGCGCCAACAGCTGGCCTGCATTTTGATGATAAATTAATGGCAGCCTTAAAAGACAAGGGCATTAACATGGCATTTGTGACCTTGCACGTGGGCGCTGGTACATTCCAGCCTGTGCGCGTTGACTCAGTTGATGAGCATGTTATGCACTCAGAGTACATCGAAGTACCAGATGAAGTGGTTAAAGCGGTAGCCGAAACGAAAGCAAAAGGTGGTCGTGTAATCGCTGTAGGGACTACATCAGTCCGCTCATTAGAGTCAGCAGCTAAAGTGCACGGCGGCAAACTAGATACTTACTTTGGCGATACCGATATCTTTATTTATCCGGGTTATCAGTTCAATGTGGTTGATGCCATGGTGACAAACTTCCATTTACCTGAATCAACCTTAATCATGTTAGTAAGTGCCTTTGCAGGCCAAGAGAACATAATGGGTGCTTACCATACGGCTATTGAGCAGAAGTATCGCTTCTTTAGTTATGGTGATGCGATGTTCTTAACGCGCAAATAACGTTAAAAAGCCCAGTTTTTGAACTGGGCTTTTTATTTTCGAATTTAGCTCAATTAATAGTAATAAACCTGCAAACAGGGTAGAATCGAGCGGTTAAATTATAGCTTGTTGGACTGTTTTTCCGACACTGAGGATAATATGAAATTTGAATTAGACCGCACTGACGGTAAAGCGCGCCGCGGCCGCTTGATTTTTGAACGTGGTGTTGTAGAAACGCCAGCATTTATGCCGGTAGGTACTTACGGTACTGTAAAAGGTATGACGCCTGACGAAGTGAAAGATACTGGTGCACAAATTTGCCTAGGTAACACTTTCCACTTAATGCTGCGTCCTGGTACAGAAATCATTAAGCAGCACGGTGACTTACACGACTTTATGAATTGGGATCGTCCAATCCTAACTGATTCAGGCGGTTTCCAAGTATTCAGCTTAGGCGCAATGCGTAAAATCACAGAAGAAGGCGTGATGTTCAGCTCACCCGTTAATGGTGAAAAAATCATGCTTTCGCCAGAAAAAGCGATGCAAGTTCAGCGTGATCTAGGCTCTGACATCGTAATGATTTTTGACGAATGTACGCCATACCCAGCGACAGAAAAAGAAGCGAAAGACTCTATGGAGTTGTCACTTCGTTGGGCTAAACGCTCAAAAGAAGGTCATGGTGATAACCCAGCTGCGCTGTTTGGTATTATCCAAGGTGGTATGTACCCTGAGCTTCGTGCACAATCGCAAAAAGGCCTAGAAGAAATTGGCTTTGATGGTTATGCATTAGGTGGTTTATCGGTTGGTGAGCCGAAAAACGAGATGATCAACATTCTTGACCACTGTGCTTACAAAATGCCTGAAGACAAGCCTCGTTACTTAATGGGCGTTGGTAAACCAGAAGACTTAGTTGAAGCGGTTCGCCGTGGTATCGATATGTTTGACTGTGTAATGCCTACGCGTAACGCACGTAACGGTCATTTATTCGTAACTGGCGGCATTGTTAAAATCCGTAATGCAGTACATAAAACAGACACCGGTCCATTGGATCCTGAGTGTGATTGTCATACGTGTAAAAACTATTCACGTGCATACTTGCATCATCTTGATAAATGTAATGAAATCTTAGGCGCACGTCTAAACACGATTCACAACTTACGTTATTATCAACGCGTGATGGAAGGCTTACGTAATGCCATCAGTAATGGCAAACTAGACGAATTTGTTGCAGATTTTTATGCACGCCGCGGCCAAGAAGTGCCAGAGCTTGCAGATACATCAGATTAAATTTTTAGAAAAATTAAAGAGGAAGTGAAATGAGTTTATTCATCTCAAACGCCCACGCAAGTGCGGCAGGTGCAGCACCAGCAGGTGGTGGCATGGAAATGCTAATCATGTTGGGTATTTTCGGTCTGGTATTTTATTTCTTAATCTACCGTCCACAAGCTAAGCGTGTAAAAGAGCATAAAGCCCTAATGAGCGCAATGGCGAAAGGCGACGAAGTACTAACGCAAGGTGGTTTAGTAGGTAAGATTGCTAAAATCGCTGATGACAAAGACTTCATCGTGATTTCATTAAACGACCAAGCAGAAGTAACAGTACAAAAATCAGCTGTTTCTGCTGTATTGCCAAAAGGCACTATGAAGTCGCTATAACAATAAAAATAAGGACTCACACGTGTTAAACAAGTTTCCATTATGGAAGTATTTACTTGTTCTTGTAGTGTTAGTCGTTGGTATTTTATATGCCTCTCCTAACTTGTATGGCCGAGACCCGGCCATACAAGTATCGGGCACTAAAGGTACTGATGCTGACCTCAGCGTACTCGATAAAGTAAATGCGACTCTCAAAGAACATAACGTTACTGTTAAATCAAGCAAACTTGAAGATGGACAAATCCTCGTTCGTTTTAAGAATGTTGAAGACCAACTAAAAGCGCAAGATCTACTGCGTGATTCCCTTAGTGAAGATTATATCTCTGCAATCAATATGGCACCTGCTCAACCAGAGTGGTTAAAGTCACTGGGTGGTAACCCAATGAAACTAGGCCTAGATTTAAGCGGTGGTGTTCACTTTACTATGGAAATCGACATGGCGACGGCGGTTGATACTCAGCTTGAGCAAATGGAACAAGATTTCAAAAGTGACTTACGTGAAGAAAAACTACGTTATCGCACTATTCGCCGTGTAGCGAACAGCGAGCGATTACGTGTTGAAATGCGTAACGAAGAAGATAAAGACGCAGCTGAGCGTTTCTTATCAACTCGTTACCCATTAAACGTTTACGTTGATGATAGCAGCAGCGACAATGCTTTTTATGCCAGCATGAGCGAGCAAAAGCTAAAAGAAATTCGTGACTACGCTATCAAGCAAAACGAAACGATTATCCGTAACCGTATTAACCAAATCGGTGTTGCAGAGCCTAACGTACAGCGTCAAGGTGCTGAGCGTATCATCGTGCAACTTCCGGGTGTACAAGATACAGCGCGTGCTAAAGAGATTCTGGGTGCAACAGCAACTCTAGAATTCCGTGAAGTTGACGAAAACGCAGATGCAAGTGCAGCGCTTCAAGGCCGTTTACCGCCTGGTACAGAAATGATCATGGCGCGTGAAGGTTACCCAGTGGTTCTTAAGCAGCGCATCATTCTTGAAGGTAGCCACATCACTGGCGCGCAATCAGGTATGGATGAGTATCAACGTCCACAAGTTAGTATTACGCTAGATAGCAAAGGTGGCGCAAAAATGAATGCGTTCACTAAGCGTGCTATCGGTAAACGCATGGCTACAGTATTTATCGAATACAAGCCATCAGGTAAAACAGATGAAAACGGTAAAGCACTTCCGCCAATTAAAGTGGAAGAAGTGATTAACGTGGCGACCATTCAAGCGCGTCTTGACCGTTCATTCCGTATTACAGGTATCGATAACCCAGCTGAAGCACATAACCTTAGCCTATTACTTCGTGCTGGTGCACTGGTTGCGCCAATTCAAATCGTTGAAGAGCGCACGGTAGGTCCAAGCCTAGGTCAAGAGAACATCGAAGCGGGTATGACTGCCGTTGTGCTTGGTTTCGTGTTTGTACTGGTATTTATGCTTATTTACTACAAAGGTTTCGGCATGGTGGCGAATATCGCTCTGGGTGCCAACCTAGTATTAATTGTTGGTGTGATGTCGCTTATTCCGGGTGCTGCGTTAACGTTACCGGGTATTGCAGGTATCGTATTAACCGTAGGTATGGCGGTTGATGCCAATGTACTTATCTTCGAACGTATTCGTGAAGAACTTGCTGATGGCCGTAGTCCACAACAAGCCGTTCATTTTGGTTACGACAGCGCGTTTAGCACCATTTTAGATGCTAACATCACAACGCTTATCGCAGCAGTGATTCTATTTGCAGTGGGTACAGGTCCTATTGCTGGTTTCGCAGTAACGCTAGCGATTGGTATTATCACCTCTATGTTTACAGCCATTGTTGGTACCCGTGCGGTAATCAACTTGTTCATTGGCGGTAAGCGTATTGATAAGTTGTCGATTTAGGAGTCAGCATGCAAATTTTAAAACTCGGTGGTAAAACACTCCCGTTTATGAAGTTAAGAAAGTTTGCCATGACATTATCAACTTTGTTGATTTTGGCTTCTTTCGTGTCGTTTTTTACTAAAGGCTTAAATTTTGGTCTCGACTTCACTGGCGGTACCGCTGTTGAGGTAGGCTTTACACAAGCACCTGATCTTAAAGAAGTACGTGATGCAATCACTGAAAGTGGCTTTGAAGATTTCTCAGTGCAACTGTTTGGCTCAAGTAAAGAAATTCTAGTGCGTCTTGCTCCGCAAGGTGCTGGCGTAAAAGCAGAAGTAATTGGCAACCAAATCATTACGGCATTACAAAAAGTTGAGTCGACAGTAGAAATGCGTCGTATCGAATTTGTTGGCCCAAGTGTTGGTGAAGATCTAAAAGAGCAGGGTGGCCTTGCCATGTTAACTGCGCTTATCTGTATCTTGATTTACGTGGCGTTTCGTTTTGAATGGCGTTTTGCGGTAGGTGCTGTATCAGCACTATTACACGACGTTATCATCACACTAGGCTTATTCTCTGTACTTGGCCTAGAGTTTGACTTAACGATTCTTGCGGCGATTTTGGCGGTAATAGGTTACTCACTCAACGATACCATCGTTGTATCTGACCGTATCCGTGAAAACTTCCGTAAAGTGCGCATTGATGACACGATTGAAATTATCGATATTTCATTAACGCAAACGTTAAACCGTACCCTAGTAACATCAATCACCACTATCCTAGTATTGATTGCGTTATTTGGCTGGGGTGGTCAAACGATCCACGGTTTCGCAACCGCATTACTATTTGGTGTGTTCATCGGTACTTATTCATCTGTTTATGTTGCTTCAGCTGTTGCAATTGCAATGGGTGTAAGTAAAGAAGACTTAATTCCTGAAGTAATTGAAAAAGAAGGCGCGGATCTCGATCCTATGCCTTAATCAGTGATACAAAAAGAAACCGCCCTAGGGCGGTTTTTTTATTTTTAAACTTACTCTGCCTGATACTACTTGGCCTTATAACTACTTAACACCGCCTCCATAATCTGCTCAATTGCCACTCCCGCATAGAGTTGGCTGATGTAATATTTATATTCATTACAAAATGACTCGTTCTCAATAATTGAGCCGAAAATGCTCGGTTGCTCAAGAAAAGCAAGTGGTGAAATGCGTGATGCATGAGCAGCCTGCTGTAATGTTTCAGCCGTATCTTCGATAACCTCTAAAGGCTGACCTTGTTGAGACGAATGCGTGTCGCTGTATAAGCACCAAGCTGCAATTACTAAATTAGCAATCGCACCATTCCCACCAATTTTAAGGTTCTCTACTATCGTAGGTACTAAAAAGGTGGAGACTTTACTTGCGCTTTGAGAGCAAATTCGTGCAAGGCTATCCTTGATGTTTGGGTTTGCAAATCGAGCTATCAGTGTTCGCTTATAATCACTTAGATCAATACCAGGTACGTCATCTAAAATCGGTGTTACTTCGTTATCCATGAAGTTGCTTACCACTGTAGCAAATAAGGGATCTGAAATTGTTTGCTCTATGGTTTGATAGCCACGCAAAGATCCGAGTATTCCCATAACAGTATGGCTTGCATTTAATAAGCGAATTTTCATGGTTTCATAAGGCGTTACATCATTGACTATTTGCGCACCTACTTTCTCCCAAGCTGGGCGTTGTTGACAAAATTTATCCTCGATGACCCATTGGTGAAAAGGCTCACACGTGACAGGCCATGAATCAATCACTCCCAGCTGTTCTGCTAGAGCAATATCTTTATCTGTGGTTGCAGGCGTAATACGGTCGACCATTGCATTAGGGAAGCTAACTTGATTTGCGACCCAATCAGCAAGCTCTGAGTCATATGAACTAATGTAAGTAACTAACATTTTTCGTATGACATCACCGTTGTGTTGAACATTATCACAAGACTGAACTGTAAACGGTTTTTGACCACTCTTTCTGCGGCGATCTAAAGCAGCAGCAAGGTAGCCAAAAATCAGCTTTGGCTTGTTTGGGTTTGCTAAGTCATGTTGTATATCGGGGTTTGAAAAATCGAACTCGCCGGTTGATGGATCATAGTTATAACCCCCTTCGGTTATTGTTAATGAAACAATCTGGGTTTCCTCAGCGGCCATTTTATTTATAACAGCTTCTGGATCATCTGGCGCTAAGAGAAAATCGGTTAAACAGCCAATTATTTGCGTATCAGTTTTGCCATTTGGGTGCTTTACCAATAGGGAGTACAGATAATCTTGTGCTTCTAAAGATTGCTTTATAGCCCGATCAGCCTCGCGCAAGCCTATACCGCAAATGCCCCAACTTAGATCGCCAGTATGGTTGATGTAGTTATCAGTATAGAAAGCTTGATGAGAGCGGTGAAACCCGCCCACACCAACATGGACAATCCCAGCTTTTAGTGATTGTCGGTTATAACGCGGCACTGATATAGATGTAGGAAAAGAGCTCAGTGTTGAGTTATTTAAAGAAAGTGCGCTCATGTTTTGCCCCCGAGCAGTTAAACGGCTGAAAATTGTTTTTTACGCTGCATAGCCCAATACGCACTCGCGAAGTAAATGATGGTACAAGCGAATCCACTATTGAAAAATAACGTTCTATTGTGTTCATAGGAAGCAACATCTGGTGAGTTGAACATGGCATTTGCTGCTAGCACCACAGTAACACCTAGACTTAACCAAGCAACCGCAGTGAGTACTTTGGTTAACAGGCGCTGATCAAGAATAAATGCTGGCTCATTGGCTGCTTGTTCGGCGTGAAATCTTTCTACTTTTTTATCAAAATTAGCTAGCTCTGCTTCTTCTTCAGGATACTTCTGCGCAGCGCCATTTCGTTTTGCTAATAAAATATATACGACAATACTGAATACCCAAGTTGGTAAGAAAAGGTAGTAGAATGGGATTATATTGATCGCGTTTAGTGTAAATCCGAACACTAGGCCAAGTGCCCACGCAATAACAGCCGCAGAGCTATGCTCAAGCTTTTTGTAGGTGACCCAATAACGAGTTAGACCTATCTTTGGAAATAAAAAATGTTCAGCAAAAACGATAGCGCCAACAGGTACGACTAAAAGTCCTGCGTATGTAAGAAGTGGCAGTAGCTTAGTAAATACAAATGGAAAGCAAGCAATTAAAACAGTAACAATGCCCACTAAAAATGTCGTTCTGGTACGCGAAAGGTTACTAAATATAGCTTGTGCAGCAAGACCCGCTCGGTATAAGTTTGCATTTGCTGTAGTCCAACCTGCAACAATAACAATAACTAACCCAGATAACCCAAGTGCATGGAACGCAACATCGCCAGGATCTAGCTCAGTAATCGACTTTTTCACCAAAACTGCTGTACCCGCACCCATAATGCCTGCAGAGATCCAAGCGATATAGTGACCAAATAACATACCGGCTGATGTGCATAAGCCATAGCTTTTTTTCTTTGCGTAACGCAGCAGAGCCATGTCTATTAAACCAAAGTGAGTGATGGTGTTTGCTGCCCAAGAGAAACCAATGACTTCTAATAGCCCTATGCCTGGCTCACCATTGGCATCTAACCCAGTCCATACAGAGACACTGCCAATGTGCATGAAGTCTCCCCAACTCGAGACAGAGGTTTCACCAATGACCGAATTGGCAAGTTCAGGCATGAGTACTAATGGACCGCTGATGAACATAACAAATAACCACGGAGCACAAATACCTGAGAATTGCGATACAGCGTTAAAACCATACATAGCAACCAATACAACGATAATGCCTACGGCAAGAACGACCATGACAAACCATGCGTTTGTTGGATACCAATTTAATTGCGCGGGAATATCAAGTGCAAAGCGAACAGCCGTTGCAGAAACGGTGATCATAGCAGCAGAAATAACCGTAAAGATTATGACGTTCGCCCAGTTATATAACCGGGTCATTGAGTTTCCTGCTATTTTTTGAAGGTAAGTATATAGACTCAGGCGTGTTTCAACAGCAATTGGGGTGGTGATTAGTGTCCAGCTTAGCACGGCGAGAATATTACCAATTAGCAAGCCAAGCAGAATATCCGTCATGGTTGCGCCAAGTGCGACAAAGGTTGCGCCAAATACAAATTCAGTAGCAGCAACATGCTCTCCTGCGTATAAACCTAAAAAATGTCTCCATCCTTTGAGCTTATGTTTTGCAATAGGTAATTGCTCTTCTTCTATATGGTTTAGGTCTTTATGATTAGTATTCATAAGTAACGATCCCAGTACTTTTTAGGCATGCTGATTTGTAAGCAAATAGCTTAACTGCATCTTTATTTGTGTGTTCATTGTTTAACACTAAAACTTTTTATTAGATAAATAGAAAATTTCAAAAATCAACACGCCCATGATTGTTGTCATTGAGTATTTACATAAAGTAAATCTTCCTGTTTGGGCAAATGGGTTGCACGTGGGCATAATCCTATTTTGATTGCTGTTTGTCAATGTTAATGAATCAGTCTATTTAATCGGCTGATTGTCATTAATAAGTCGAAGTAATTGCTCTTGTTCTGGAATTAAAGCTTCATTAAATCAATCTTGATAAAGTTGTTATTTTTTAGTTGGTTATACTGGTGTTTGATTTTTCCTGAAATGGTGTTCATATGAAAGAGGATTAGTTTTATCCATTTTAATTTCTCTTTCACAGATTCTAATTTCTTTTAATTAGAATTTGAGCTCTATTTTTTGATGTTGACAAATATATTCTGTGTTAGGAATATGCTCATATTTATGTCATTTGCTCTTTCTTGGGCGTTGAATACTAAGATGTTGATCAGCTAGGGCAAATTAAAATGGAGAACACGCATATGAACACAAATCAACAACCAAAGTTTTGTCGTACATGGAAAGGGGAAAGTGAACGCTATTTAAACGTCGCTCGGCTTAAATCTATCGCAGCCATTATGTTGCTGTATTCTCAGTCAGGTTATGCAGATGAAAGTTTTGATGTTCACAGCCATCTAAGTGGCGGTTGGTTAGGGGCAAGAGATAAGCTAGCAGAGCAAGGTGTGGATGTTCGCTTAGGCTACTTCAGTCAAACAGCTCACAACTTAAAAGGGGGAGAAAGTACAGAAACGGCTTATGCCGATCAGTTTTTTGCCGGTGGCTACTTTAATTTAGAAAAATTGCTTAATTGGTCGGGTGCCGAATTTAAGGTGGAGCTTACCAACCGTAATGGCGAGCTTATTAATGAAAAAGCAAACCTGCCAGTTTTGCTGCAGTCGCAACAAATTTATGGTCGTGGCAATGTAACGCGTTTAACTCAATTCTCTCTAACTCAGCATTTATTTGAAGATCAACTTAGCATTAAAGTGGGTCGAATTTACCCAAGTGCTGATTTTTTTGCCATGAGTTGTGCCTTTCAGCACCTGACATTTTGCAGTGGTGGCTCATCCAATTATTTGAGTAGTAGTTGGTATGGTGACCCCCTTAGTGCACTAGGCGTGCAACTAACATACAAAGTCACTGATAATTTGCTTTTTAAACTAGGCAGTTATGATGCAAACCCTGCAACTATGTCATTAAATCAAGGGTTAAAATTAACAACATCAGGAGAGGTTAACGGCACGACCTTGGTAGGTGAGTTGGAATATAAACGCCAATACAAGAATGGGTTAGATGGAGATTATCGATTTGGCGTTGTCCGCAGCAGTTTAGATAAAACTAAATTAGTCAATAATGCGGGTTACCCTGCTGGCACGACAAGTGATATGGTCGCTATAGAAGATACTGATAATGCATTTTATTTTAATATTGAACAACAGCTAACTCGAAATAGTTCAGGAGGTGGCTTACGTATCTTTGCGAGTATGATTCACGCAGATCAAAGTGTCAGCGCTATAGGCGAAGTTTTGGCTTTTGGCGGATATATTGATGCACCTTTAGTTAGTAGACCACACGACCGTATTGGTTTTGCAGTGGGCCGAAACAGTGTGAGTAATGAGCTTAATGATGCTCAGCGCTTTTATAACGCGAATTTTTCAGATGATGAAGTAATCGTAAGAGACCATGAGTACCCGATTGAGTTAAATTATAACTATGTTGTTACCCCAGCAATACAGTTAATGCCTAGTATTCAGTATATCATCGACCCTAATGGTGATAATGATGCTGAGAATGCAATGATTGCAGGTTTGCAGCTAAGTTTAAATTTTTAGTTAAAGCTTAAACCGACGTTATTTGGCAGCGAGTGCACGACTTTTGTTGTGCAGTTGCGAAGGGCTTGCGGTTATTGTCTCTTTGTGAAATACATAGGCACCTCACTAATATTTAACAAAATTTAGTAAGGTGTCTTGTTAGTTTAGAGTGTGAACCCTAAAATTGTTATTCATGACAGATTATGTATAGAATAGCCGCTGAATAGCTGATTTTTCTAATCATTTACCTCATTTATTGTTCAAACAGGCGTATAAAATGGCTTCAATTCCTAGCAATGATAATCAAAAATTAGAGGAAGCAGCGAGGGCTGGCTGGCTCTACTATGTTGCTGGTAAAACACAAGATGAAATAGCTAAGCAACTTAATACGTCTCGCCAATCTGCGCAAAGGCTTGTTGCTTTAGCAGTATCTCAAGGGTTAATAAAAGTACGATTAGAACATCCAATTCGACGCTGTATGGAGCTTGCTGATGCGCTACAAAATCGATACGGTTTGCTTAGTTGTGAAGTGGTGCCTAGCGAGAGTAACGATATTAATTCTACCATTGGTTTGGCTCAAGCGGGTGCCGCAGAAATTGAAAGACAACTAAAGCAGCGCCATGCAAAAATCATTGCGTTTGGTACTGGAAGAGTGTTGCGCGCATGCGCAGAAGAGCTACCTACGATGCAATGCCCACACCATCGTATTGTATCTTTAGTTGGAAATATTGCTCAGGATGGCTCAGCAAGTCGCTATGAAGTAGCTATTCATGTTGCAGAAAGGGTTGGTGCGCAACATTTCCCTATGCCAGTTCCAGTTATAGCAGAATCTGAAGCTGATAAAGCAGATTGGCAGCAATTAACGCATGTTAAAAATGTACATCAACTGGCATCACAAGCGGATGTTTCATTTGTTGGTGTTGGAGATTTAGGAATAAATTCTCCCCTTCATTTAGACGGCTTTGTTACTCGGCATGAACTAGCTGCGCTTGACGCTATTGGTGCAACAGGTGAAGTAATTAGCTGGATTTTCGATAGTGAAGGTCATCTCGTCGAATCAGAAATAAATAATCGCGTGACGAGTGCGGTACTTTCTCCATCAAATGATAAACGTGTTATTGGGATTGCTGCGGGTGACAGTAAAGTGCCAGCCATTGCAGGAGCGATCGAATCAGGAATGATCAATAGTCTCATTACAAATGAACTAACAGCAGAAGCACTGTTGCTGAGGTAAGTCTTGGTATGACTAAACTGACTAAATTGGTAACAAGTGACAGTTTTACAGCTGTTTATGATTTTTAAAAACGAGTCTAACTATACTCTCGGAGACATTATGAAACACCAGATGTTTAGCGTGTTTATACTTTTAATGCTCAGTGCTTGTGAAGATAAGCCAGAGCCAAAACAGACAGAAGTACAGCAAACACCTGAGGTAACACTTCAGCAGCAGTTCGACAGCTACCAAGGTTTAGCTTGGCAAGTTGTAGAGGCACTACAAAACCAATCAGCTGCTCAACAATTACAAGACCTGACGTTCAAGTTAATTACTTCATCAACAGGTTTGTTTTTAAACCTAAAAGCACAATTGCCAGAGTGTGAGGCAAGTTTGCATGCGCTGGCAGACGCAACCGAGTTTCAACAACAAAGTGATGACGCAGATGCATTGCAGAATGAAATGACAATTAATGTAGAGCCAGAACTACCTGAGTTTGCGGCGCCAAGTTGTTATCACGCACAGCAGTTATTACTTAATCCACTTGCAGTTTATAAATTAGCGCAACAAGCTGATTTAGCTACGAGTGATTACCAAAATGCTAAATTAAAAATGACTGATAGTTTTGCCCGCATTAAGCAACTTGAGCTCATCACCGCTATTGAGTAGTCTGCACTCGTCATAGCCTTGCCATAAAATTGTCATACAAGGTTGATAATTTACCCACCTATTTGTATTACTAACGCTAGGTGTAAGGTGAACGCACAACTACAGCAGATCTTAGATAACAGTGCAATTGAGACCTTGTTTCAACCTATCTTTGATATTTCTAATCAACATATTTTGGGCTATGAGGCATTAAGCCGCGGCCCAAAAGGGTCTGAATTAGAAATGCCGAGTGCATTATTCAGCGCAGCAATTGCTTGCCATAAGATCTCTGAATTGGAGCTACTTTGCCGCAGTAGAGCAATTGAGAACTTTGTGAAACTCAATTTACAAGGCAAGTTATTCTTAAATGTAAGCCCTAAAACCTTACTCGACCCTTGCCATCCTAAAGGTGAAACATTACACCTAGTTGAACACTTTGGCCTTGCAACTAACCGGGTAGTAATTGAAGTTACAGAGCAAGAAAAAGTCGATGATGGCTTTTTATTGTTAAAAACCATTGCTCATTATCGTGAGTTAGGTTTTTCGATTGCCATTGATGACTTAGGGGCTGGCTATTCGGGCTTAAAGCAGTGGTCTGAGCTATGCCCTGAGTTTGTAAAAATAGACCGCTACTTTATCGACCACTGCGATCAGAGTGTGGTTAAAAAAGAGTTTTTAAAGTCAATTATAGAGCTTGCAAAAGCAACCAATACACAAGTGATAGCAGAAGGCATAGAACGGGCAGAGGAGCTTCGTTTACTCGAAAGCTTAGGTGTGCAACATGCACAAGGCTTTTTACTTGAAAGGCCGAGCTTACAGCCAAGTTACGAAATAAATATTCACTGCTTAAAGCACTTAGAGTCATCAGATAATAGCAATACTTTTGAGCAGTCTATGGCGATTGGTTGGTTGGCAGTCGAGCACGCCAGCATAGAAGCAACAACCCGCTGTAAAGATGCCCACAGTATCTTTGAGCAAGATAAAACGCTAACTAGTCTTGCCGTATTAGAGCACAATATTCCTGTTGGTTTATTACACCGAGATCAACTCACTGAAGTGTTTGCTGCTCCCTATGGCCATGCACTTTATGATAAGCAGCCAGTTACTTCTTTAATGGATAAACAGCCGTTAATCGTTGACGAAAACGAGTTACTCGATACGGTGAGCCAGCAAATTACCGAGTTTGAGTTTGATATTCGACGCCATATTGTGATCACTCGAAATGGTGAATACTTAGGTTTGGCGCCATTGCGTAATATCTTAAAACACATTACCGAAGAAAAAATCCGCCATGCACAACATGCCAACCCGCTGACTATGCTGCCGGGTAATGTCGCGATTAACGAAGCAATTGAGCTGAGACTTCGTAATAACTATCCGTTCTCACTCGCATACGTTGATTTAAACCACTTCAAACAATTCAATGACCTGTACGGTTATGCCAGTGGTGACAGCGTTATAAAATTACTTGCTGAAGTCATCGTCGAGGCCTGTAGTACTAGCAAAGGGTTTGTCGGGCACATTGGCGGTGATGACTTTATGGTGGTGTTTGATAAAAATGATGCAGAGCAAGTTTGCCATAACATTATTAGTAAGTTTGAGCTGCAGTCTCGGGCCTTTTTCACACCAGAACATATTGAGCAAGGGGGTTATTGGGCAAGCAATCGAGAAGGTAAAAAGCAGTTTGTGCCACTGCTTACATTATCAATTGGTTTAGTTAAGCCTGATTTAGAGCTATGTATTAACAGCCACCAAGTCGCAGCGCTGGCAACTGATGCGAAAAAAGAGGCCAAACGTTATCAGAGTAGCCACTTGTTTGTATGTAAACGTAGCCGACCAGCCCCCGCAGTGGTACGTTTAAGCAGCCATAAAGATGAAGCGATATCTGCCCGCTCATGAAGAAATTTTAAGTTTGCTTAATTTTACTTGTGTCCCTGTTTAACTGGGTGTAGCTTAAAAAAAACACAATAAACAAAATAACAATGAAGCGACTATGTAGTGCAATCCTAGTATTGCTAAGCCTAGGATACAGCCTTACCACAGAAGCTAAAAATGTGGTCAATTTAGCGATTGAACAACGCCCACTTTATAAACGCGATTATTACCTTCATGAATTGCTGGCAGCGGCTTTACGCGCCAGTAATTATCAAGCAGAAATCAACGAAGTTCTGGTTCACCCTCATCAACAGCGCACTTTGCTGATGCTCGATGAAAAGCAGGCCGATGTGTTTTGGAGTATGACAAGCCCCGAGCGAGAACACCTTGCAATAGCAGTCAAAGTACCTCTGTTTAAAGGCTACATTGGTAAACGCGCATTACTCACTAAACGAGCGTTTCTACCGCGTTTTAAAGATGTAAAAACGAAACAAGATTTAGCGCAGTTTAGTGCCATTCAAGGCCATGATTGGCCTGATACAAAAATCCTTGCGCAAAACGGCTTAACAGTCAGGCCACTGGCAAATTATCAAGCGATGTTTAACTTAGTGATTAGAGGGCGAGTAGATTATTTTCCACGTTCGTTTATTGAAGTCATGTCTGAAATGGAACAAATCAAAAGTGACGAGCTGGTTATAGTGCCTAACCTTTATATTAGTTATCCAACAGCATTTTACTTTTTTGTCAGTAACCACAAGCCTGAACTAGCTGAGGTATTATTAAAAGGGCTCAACACGATGAAAAGCTCGGGCGAATTTGAGCAATTATTTGCCAGTTACTTTGCTGAAGACTTAGCTAAGTTGCCATTTAAAGAAGGTGAAGTTATAGAGATAAAACTCGACAACGATTATTTTCAGCCACAAAAAAAGGAGCCTTAGCTCCTTTTTTGCATTTTTACATTACAACCGCTATTAGCGAAGTAGTGACTCAGTTAACACTGGGCGAATTTCACGAATGATCGCTTGAGTTAACTTAGGTGCACCACAAATGATGTTGCCGCTTTGGTTATAGTTAATACCACCTGCGAAATCAACAACCATACCGCCAGCTTCTTTAACTAAAAGCTCGCCTGCTGCTGTGTCCCATGGCTTAAGGCCTATTTCAAAGAAACCATCAACACGACCCGCTGCAACATAAGCCATATCTAATGCAGCAGAACCTGCACGGCGGATATCAGCAGTGTGCACGAAAAGTGCTTTAAACGCTTCAGAGTATGCGTCTAAGTGGTGCTTTTGTTTGAATGGGAAACCAGTTGCGAGTACAGAACCTGCTAATTCGTTAGTTTTAGTTACGCGTAAACGCTTGCTGTTAAGCTGTGCGCCTTGACCACGAGAAGCAGTGAATAATTCACCGCGGATTGGATCATAGATAACAGCTTGATCTAAACGACCTTTAACTTTAAGTGCAATAGATACTGCGAAATGAGGGATACCCTTGATGAAGTTAGTTGTGCCATCAAGAGGGTCTACAATCCATTGGTAATCTGCATCTTTACCTTTATGCTCACCTAGCTCTTCACCTACGATAGTGTGATCTGGGTAAGATTTTAAAATAGTGTCACGAATTGCGGCTTCAGCTTCTTTGTCGATGTTAGTCACTAAGTCGTTAGTGCCTTTTTGTTGTACATCAACTTTTGATAAGTCTTCACTTGCGCGAAGTAAAATTTTGCCTGCGTTACGCGCAGCGCGAACCGCAATGTTTAACATTGGATGCATAGCATTACCTTTGGGTTGTAAAAGAACGAATATATTTAAGCCGGCGTATTCTAGCGATTTCTAGCGTAAAGTAAACAATAAACTCGAATAAAATAGGTTGTTTTTTGTACGATTCTGATTTTGTTATTGATTTAATTTCAGAAGAAGGGGTTAGTGGTCAGCCGTCAGCCGTCAGCCGTCAGCCGTCAGCCGTCAGCCGTCAGCCGTCAGTTTGAAATTTGCATTCTGAAAAATTCGTGCCTATATAAAGTTTTTATACTTAAAAGGATGCAAGTATGAATTTTGAAAAATTAGAGGTATGGAAGCGATCAGCAAGATTAAGTGCTGAAATCTACAAAGAAACGACAGATCTAAATGATTTTGGTTTTCGCAATCAACTCACACGTTCTGGTTTATCAATACCGAGTAACATCGCAGAAGGTATGGTGAGAATCAGCAAAAAAGAACGGGTGCGTTTTTTAGATATATCAAGATCGTCAATAGCAGAAACACGAACGCAAATTTATATCGGAATTGAGATTAAATATATTGATGCTGCCATCGGTAGAGCTTGGGTGAGTGAAACGGAAGAGCTATCAAAAATGTTGACATCTCTTATGCATAAGATCGAAGCTGATAGCTGATAGCTGATAGCTGATAGCTGATAGCTGATAGCTGATAGCTGATAGCTGATAGCTGATAGCTGATAGCTGATAGCTGATAGCTGATAGCTGATAGCTATGTTATAATCCCCGCAATTTTTGACTTTCAGTAAGTAACAACGCAATGACACTTGATGATATTCGTATCGTATTAGTTAACACATCACATTCTGGTAATATTGGCTCAGCGGCACGTGCTATGAAAACGATGGGCTTATCAAATTTATATCTTGTTGATCCTGCTTGTGAAATTGACAGTCATGCGAGTGCGCTTGCAGCCGGTGCAACTGATGTTTTAGGTAAAACAGTGGTTGTTGATACACTGGCAGATGCGATTGCTGATTGTGGCTTAACAATTGGTACCAGCGCACGCTCACGTACTTTATCTTGGCCTATGGTTGAGCCGCGTGAATGTGGTGAAAAATTAGTAGCTGAGGCTGAACAGGGCCCTGTTGCACTCGTGTTTGGTCGCGAAAATAGTGGTTTAACGAACGAAGAGCTACAACAATGTAACTACCACGTATGTATTCCTGCAAACCCTGAATACAGCTCACTAAATCTAGCAATGGCCGTGCAAACGCTATGTTATGAAACACGTATGGCATATTTAAATAAACAGCCAAAAGTACAAGAAGAAGACGAAGTAACCTACCCAAATGCGAAGCAAACTGAGCTTTTCTATGAGCATCTAGAGCAAACGCTAAACGACACAGGTTTTATCATCAAACAGCACCCAGGCATGGTGATGACTAAACTACGTCGTTTATTTAACCGCGCACGTCCAGAAGAAGCTGAGATGAACATCTTACGCGGTATTCTTACCTCTATTAATAAGTCTATTAAATAATCACAGGTTATAAGTATAATACTTGACTAAATTACTCAGGTAATTACAATGTACCCAGTACTTGACTGTTTTTGTCAAGTATTCGGTTTTATCAATGGCAAGTATCAATTTTTATCAAGTGATAATACTTGACTATTTTGGTCTGGTAATTAAAATTTGCACACCTTAGCGTGCAGTAACATCGGGGGCTCCATGAAGTTAACATCAAAAGGCAGATACGCAGTAACCGCCATGTTGGATGTTGCACTACATACAAATGTGGGTGCAGTGCCTCTTGCCGATATTTCTGAACGCCAAGAGATTTCGTTATCTTACCTTGAACAACTATTCGCCCGTTTACGTAAAAACGGCCTTGTGACCTCTGTGCGTGGCCCAGGTGGCGGATATTTACTAGGTCGAGAAGCGAACGAAATTTCTGTCGGTGATGTGATTAACGCCGTTGATGAGTCTGTTGATGCAACACGTTGCCACAATGCAACGGGTGGCTGCCAAAGCGGCATGCGTTGTTTGACTCATACCTTATGGTCGGACTTAAGCGCACGTATCGAAGAGTTTTTAAATAGTATTACCCTTGCTGAATTGGTGGAAAAGTCAGATGTGAAAGAAGTCGCATCGCGCCAAGATAACAGCATCAACAATGCAATTAAGCAACTGGAAAACATTCAAGTAAGCTGTCAACTGTAGCTTGACGAAAGCGGAGAGAGAAATGAAGTTACCGATTTATTTAGATTACGCAGCAACCACGCCTGTTGATGAACGTGTGGCAAAAGAAATGATGCAATGCCTGACTATGGACGGTAATTTTGGTAACCCTGCATCACGCTCACACCGTTTTGGTTGGCAAGCAGAAGAAGCCGTTGATCAAGCACGTACAGACATTGCTGATCTGATCAACGCTGACCCACGTGAAATTGTTTTCACTTCAGGTGCTACAGAATCAAACAACCTAGCAATTAAAGGTGCTGCGCAGTTCTATAAAAAGAAAGGCAAGCACGTTATCACGGTTAAAACAGAGCACAAAGCAGTGCTTGATACGTGTCGTGAACTAGAGCGCCAAGGTTTCGAAGTAACCTATATGGACGTTGAAGAAAACGGTTTACTTGACCTTAAAAAGCTTGAAGCTGCAATGCGTGACGACACAGTACTTGTGAGCGTAATGCACGTAAATAACGAGCTAGGTGTTATCCAAGATATCGCGACAATCGGCGAAATGTGCCGTGAGCGCAAAATTATGTTCCACGTAGATGCTGCTCAAAGCGCAGGTAAAGTACTTATCGACGTGCAACAGTTAAAAGTAGATTTCATGTCGTTCTCTGGCCACAAAGTATATGGCCCGAAAGGTGTAGGCGCACTTTATGTTCGTCGTAAGCCTCGCGCACGTTTAGAAGCGCAAATGCACGGTGGTGGTCATGAGCGTGGTATGCGTTCAGGCACACTAGCTACTCACCAATTAGTTGGTATGGGTGCGGCATTTAGAATCGCTAAAGAAGATTTCGAAAAAGACCATGCACACATCAGCGCACTTCGTAAGCGCCTGATCGATGGCATCATGGCTGATATGGACGAAGTTTACTTCAATGGTGAACCAAGTCACTCAGTTCCAGGTATTGTAAATATCAGCTTCAACTTTGTTGAAGGTGAGTCGTTATTAATGGCTGTTAAAGACATTGCTGTTTCATCAGGTTCAGCCTGTACCTCAGCAAGCTTAGAGCCTTCTTATGTACTACGTGCATTAGGCCGTAATGACGAGTTGGCACACAGCTCAATTCGTTTCAGCATTGGCCGCTTTACGACTGAAGAAGAGATTGATTACACCGTCGAACTAATCAAAAACTCGATCGGCCGTTTACGTGAGATGTCTCCTCTATGGGAAATGCATCAAGAAGGTATTGATTTAGATTCAGTTGAGTGGGCGCATCACTAATTAGTGATCGCCGCCGCTAGCAGGTAGTGAGGATAGTATTATGGCTTATAGTGATAAAGTAATCGATCATGTTGAAAATCCACGTAACGTGGGTGCTTTAGACAAAAATGATCCGTCAGTTGCAACAGGTATGGTGGGTGCACCAGCATGTGGTGACGTAATGAAATTGCAAATCAAAGTATCACCAGAAGGTGTAATTGAAGACGCAAAATTCAAAACATATGGTTGTGGTAGCGCAATCGCTTCTTCTTCACTTGTAACTGAGTGGGTAAAAGGCAAAACATTAGATGAAGCTGCAACAATCAAAAACACTGATATCAGTGCTGAGCTTGAATTACCGCCAGTGAAAATTCACTGTTCAATTTTAGCAGAAGACGCGATTCAAGCAGCAATTGCTGACTACAAAAGCAAACAAGCGAAGTAAGAGATAAATTCATGGCAGTGACATTGACAGATGCGGCAGCAAACCGCGTAGAATCATTTTTAGCAAATCGCGGCAAAGGCATTGGCCTACGCGTTGGCATTAAAACGACGGGCTGTTCAGGTCTTGCTTATGTTCTTGAGTTTGTTGATGAGTTAGCAGACGGCGACGAAATTTTTGAAAGCCGTGGTGTGAAAGTGATCGTTGACGCCAAAAGCTTAGTCTACATTGATGGTACTGAGCTTGATTACACCAAAGAAGGTTTGAACGAAGGGTTTAAGTTTAACAACCCGAACCAAGCCGATGAGTGTGGTTGCGGCGAAAGCTTCACCGTTTAAGCTTAAAAAACTTTCTTTGCTTGAAGCCCTGCCTATGTAGGGCTTTGTTCTTTCCTGTTTACCGAGTTGGATTATGTAATGCGTTACTTTGAGTTATTTGCAATTCCAGTAGATTACAACATTGATTTAGCGACTATTAATAAACACTACCTTGAGCTGCAACGTGCAGTTCACCCAGATCGCCACGCAAGCTCTAGCAGCCGTGACAAATTACTTGCTGTGCAAAATGCAGCAGAAATCAATGATGCATTACAAACTTTAAAACACCCAGTAAAACGTGCTGAGTACATGCTAAGCGAGCTTGGTGTAGATATTCGCGCCGAGCAACAAACATTGCAAGACCCGCTGTTCTTAATGCAGCAAATGGAGCTGCGTGAAGAATTAGAAGAACTTGAAAATGCCGCAGATCCTGATGCAGCAATTGCCCAGTTTGAAGCGCAAATTAAACAGCTCGATAAACAATACAGCAGTGAATTAGCCGCTCAGCTGGCGAGTAATGATGAGCAACAATGGCAAGCTGCCGCTGACAATATTCGTAAATTGAAGTTTGTTTATAAGTTACGCGATGAACTAGAGCGTATTGAAGACAGTTTATTTGATGATTAATCGTTAGTTGTTACACAACAGCTATTTAAGAGTTTAAAAAGAGCATTATGGCATTATTGCAAATTGCTGAGCCGGGGCAGAGCGCGGCACCACATGAGCACAAATTAGCAGTCGGTATTGACCTTGGTACAACTAACTCGTTAGTTGCAACAGTGCAAAGCGGCGAAGCGCGCACACTGACTGATTTAGCAGGCAATGCGATGCTACCATCGGTTGTTCAATACCAAGCAGATAGTATTGTGGTTGGTGAGCGAGCGGCTGCAGCTGCTACTCAAGACCCTGCAAACACACTAATCTCGGTTAAGCGTTTTTTAGGTAAAACTCAGGCTGAAATCGAAAAAAGCTATGGTCAACTGCCGTACGAATTTTGTGAGCATGATGGCTCATTAGCAATCAGCACAGTTGCAGGTGCAATTAGCCCTGTTACTGCATCGAGTGAAATTTTAAAAGCATTAAAACTACGTGCAGAAGACAGCTTTGCAGGCCAAGACATCTTAGGTGCGGTTATTACTGTGCCAGCTTATTTTGATGATGCACAGCGTCAAAGCACCAAAGATGCCGCAGAGCTTGCAGGTATTAAGGTATTGCGTTTATTAAACGAGCCAACGGCTGCGGCTGTTGCTTATGGCCTTGATTCAGGCCAAGAAGGCATTATCGCCGTGTACGATTTAGGTGGCGGTACCTTCGATATTTCTATTTTACGTTTACACCAAGGTGTATTTGAAGTACTTGCTACAGGCGGTGACTCAAGCCTTGGTGGTGACGATTTTGACTCGCTATTAGTTGAATACTTTAAAACACAAACCGGTGTGAGCGAGCTTTCTGCATCGGTATTACGTTTATTCATCAATAAAGCAAAAGCGTGTAAAGAAGCACTAAGCCAATACCAAACAGTGAATGTTGGTTTAGAGTTTGATGGTCAAAGCCACAAAGTTGAAGTAACCCGCGAAACGTTTGATGAGCTTGCTCTTAGCCTTGTGAAGAAAACACTACGTTCTTGTCGCCGTGCGGTTAAAGATGCGGGTATCGAGAACGAAGAAGTACTGCAAGTTGTTATGGTTGGCGGCTCGACTCGTATGCCAATTGTACGCTCTCAAGTTGCTGCATTTTTTGATAAAGAGCCACTGACTTCTATCGACCCAGATCGCGTAGTTGCACTCGGTGCGGCATTACAAGCAGATGTTCTGGTTGGCAATAAGCCAGATTCAGACATGTTGCTATTAGACGTATTACCACTGTCGCTAGGTCTTGAAACCATGGGTGGCTTGGTTGAAAAAATTATTCCACGTAACACCACGATCCCCGTAGCACGTGCACAAGAGTTTACCACTTTCAAAGATGGTCAAACGGCTATGTCACTGCATGTATTACAAGGTGAGCGTGAGCTAGTTGACGATTGTCGTTCGTTGGCTAAATTCAGCTTAAAAGGTATTCCGGCCATGGCAGCCGGTGCTGCGCATATTCGCGTAACCTTTAAAGTCGATGCTGATGGCCTATTAAGTGTATCGGCAATGGAAAAATCAACGGGTGTGCAGGCTGAAATTCAGGTCAAACCATCGTTTGGTTTATCAGACGACCAAGTTGCAAATATGCTCAAAGAGTCAATGACTAACGCGAAAGACGACATGCAAGCGCGGATGCTTAAAGAGCAGCAAGTTGAAGCTTTACGTGTTGTTGAAGCGCTTGAAGCATCACTGGCAACCGACAGTGCATTACTTGATGAACAAGAATTAGGTGCGTTAAAAGCAGAAATTGCTAAACTTGTTGCCGTACGCGAAAGTGCAACAACACCTGCAGAAATTAAAGCAGCGATTGAAGCTGTAGACAATGCAAGTAGCGAATTTGCTGCTCGCAGAATGGATGCATCAATCAAAAAAGCGCTGCAAGGGCAGTCAGTAGACGAAGTTTAACGAGGTAAGGTATGCCACAAATTATTTTTCTTCCACACGAAGAGTTATGCCCAGAAGGCGCTGCTATTGAAGCTCCTACAGGTGAAACGGTATTAGATGTTGCACTAAAAAATGGTATTAGCATTCCACATGCTTGTGAAAAATCATGTGCATGTACAACATGCCACTTAATCATTCGTGAAGGCTTCGACTCTTTAGATGAGAGTGATGAGCTTGAAGACGATATGCTAGATAAAGCATGGGGTCTTGAGCCTGAGTCACGCCTTGGTTGCCAAGCGGTGATCAAAGATGAAGATTTAGTGGTTGAAATTCCAAAGTATAATCTCAATATCGTTAATGAAGAGCATTAATTTTTAACGGCTTTGATTTCGTAAAAACCGCTGTAGTTGCTTGGTCTCTACAGCGGTTTTTTTATTTTAGAGCTGTCAGCTTTCAGCCGTCAGTTTTTAGCAGATCGAGATAGAGGTTTAGTTCTTTGTGTTAATGAACTGAAATAGCTTTATATTGATCTCTCAGGTTTTATGTTTTTGATAGCTGATAGCTGATAGCTGATAGCTGATAGCTGATAGCTGATAGCTGATTTTGGAGGTTCTATGTCTGATTTGGTTTTTTCTGATTCGTTTATCGACGGTGACTTTTACTCTACGAGCCAGCGTTTTAGTGTAGATAATCCCGCAACCGCAGAGGCGATCACTCATGTCTCTGATATTGATGAAGCAGGGGTTGAGCTGGCTATAAAAAGTGCTGACGAGGCATTTAGCAAACTAAAGCAAACAACTGCAACCGAGCGAAGTGAAACGTTGCGTCGCTGGTATGAGTTGGTTATTGAGCACAAGCAACAGCTTGCTGAGTTGATGACTAAAGAGCAGGGTAAGCCCTTAAAAGAAGCCTTGGGCGAAGTTGAATACGGTGCAGGCTTTATTAAATGGTTTAGTGAAGAAGCAAAGCGTAGTTATGGCGACACCATCCCTGCTACCGACAGCAAACATCGTTTAACAACGATAAAGCAGCCAATCGGTGTGGTGGCAGGTATTACCCCTTGGAATTTCCCGATTGCCATGATCACCCGTAAAGTGGCGCCAGCTTATGCCGCGGGTTGTAGTTTTGTGATTAAACCTTCGGAGCATACGCCATTATGCGCTATTGCCTTAGCCTACCTTGCTGATAAAGCAGGGTTTGTAAAAGGAGCACTGAACGTAGTGGTCTCTGAAAACGCTAAAATGGTGGGTGAGATCATGACCGAGTCTGAGCGTGTGCGTAAGTTCACTTTCACAGGCTCAACCGGTGTAGGTAAGCAGTTACTATCGCAGTGTGCCTCAACAATTAAGCAAACGTCTATGGAACTTGGCGGCAATGCCCCGTTCATTATTTTTGATAATGCCGATTTAGATGAAGCCGTTGCTGGCCTTATGGGGGCTAAGTTTAGAAACGCAGGGCAAACCTGTGTTGCCGCTAACCGAATCTTTATTCAGCGCTCAGTGCTTGAAACGGTGCTCGAAAAACTCACAGACAAAGTAGCTGAGTTAAAGGTAGGTAATGGTCTAGATGACGGGGTAGATATCGGCCCATTAATTTACCCTAAAGCAAAAGAGAAAGTTCAAACGCTTGTGCAAGATGCGGTTGATAAAGGTGCATCGTTAATCGGTGATAACAGCGAACTTGAAGGTAGCTTTCAAGCGCCATTAATTTTAACTGATGTGACCCCAGAGATGGATATCTATCATGATGAAGTGTTTGGCCCTGTAGTCAGTATCATCGCTTTTGATGATGAAGAAGAAGTACTTCAGCTTGCGAACGACGTACCTTATGGTTTAGCTGCGTATTTTTATAGTGAAAACATAAAGCAAGTTTATCGAGTAAGCGAAGCACTCGAATACGGCATGATAGGTATTAACGAAGGGCTTATCTCAAACCCAGTAGCGCCATTTGGCGGCGTTAAACAGTCTGGTTTAGGCCGAGAAGGCGGCCACCAAGGTCTAGATGAGTACCTAGAAGAGAAGTATCTTTGTGTTAAGGTTTGAGCGATAAGCTATAAGTGCGCGTGAAAAAATTTCACGCCTACAATACCTTGCACCTCGTGGGAACGGCTAAAGCCGTGAATAGGTCAAATCTATTCGGCGTTAAAACGCCTCCTACCATGTAGGCGTCACGCTTGCTTGGCGCGTTTTACATCAATACCCTGACGGCAAATCCAAAAACATCGCGCGAAATAAATTTCACGCCTACAATACCTCACACCTCGTGGGAGCGGCTTTAGCCGTGAATAGGTCAAATCTATTCTGCGTTAAAACGCCTCCTACCACGTAGGCGTCACGCTTGCTTGGCGCGTTTTACATCAATACCCTGACGGCAAATCCAAAAACATCGCGCGAAATAAATTTCACGCCTACAATACTTCGCACCTCGTAGGAACGGCTTTAGCCGTGAATAGGTCAGATCTATTCGGCGTTAAAACGCCTCCTACCACGTAGGCGTCACGCTTGCTTGGCGCGTCTTATATTCAACACTTTTTCGATGGACTAACGCCTTACCAACAAACAACACAATTCGGCTTCAAACTTACAGCTTACGGCTTAAAGCTTCTAACTCCTCACCTATATTTTTCACAAAATGATAGCGCTGTCATTTTAGTTTTTATATGATAGGAACGAATTATTAACAAAAATGAAAAATAGTACGCAGAAATACCGTACACTCAGGGCTTAAACGAGGAGAAAGTAATGGATTTTAAGAAGTCACTATTCGCGGTAATGCTAGCGACTGCGCCTTTAATGGCAAGTGCAGCATTAACTCAATCGCAAGTTGATCAGTTTGCGAAAGGTACTGAACTGCTATTTTCGGTAGAAGATAACTTTCGTAATAAAGATGCGGGCTTTTTAGGAAAAATTACCCTCAACAATGGCTCTAATGTGACGTTACCTGCAGGCGAGAGCGATTGGCAGCTTTATATCCACTCAGTTCGTAAAATCTCAACTGAGCATGTTGCGGGCTTAAACATTGAACACGTTAATGGTGACTTGCACCGCATCGTACCAACGAGCTCATTTAAAGGTTTAGCTGCAGGTGAAAGCTTAGAGCTACCGTTTGATGCGCAAGTGTGGATTGTTGCTTACAGTGACTTTATGCCACGGGCATTTTTTGTGTCAGGTAAGAATAAACCTGCCGTATTTGCCAACACCGACACTGAAGACTTTAAACAGTTTGTGACGCCATTTACCCGTGAGAATCAGTTACGCCGTTACAATGAGCCAAAAGATTTATCGGTTTTAGCAACGGCAAAAGTACGTTTCGAGCGTAATAGCGCTGACAAGGTTGCGGTCAGTAAAGATGATGCTTTAAAGCGTATTATTCCTAAGCCTCGTAAAGTCGATTTTAACCGTGGTAGCGCAACGTTAAACAATAATTGGCAAATCAGTTATCAGGGCCAGCTTAAGCACGAAGTTATGGTGTTTATGCAAGACTTACAAGATGACTATGGCATTAGCCTGAAAGCACAGCCTGATCATATCAATGTCGGCAAAGATAAAGTAATTCGCTTAAAAGTTGACCCTAAACTCAATAATGCAAAAGCAGAAAGCTACACCCTAGAGGTTGATGATGAAATGATCACCATCGTAGGTAGCGATAACGCCGGTGTGTTTTATGCGATGCAAAGCTTATTGAACCTCATTCCTGCAAACAGCCAAGGTAGTGCTAGCTTACCGCAGTTAGAACTTGAAGATTCACCGCGCTATGGTTGGCGTGGCATGCACTATGATAATGGTCGTAATTATCATGGCAAAGAGGCAATGTTCAAGCTGGTTGAGCAAATGGCTCGCTATAAAATGAATAAGCTACACTGGCACTTTTCAGAAGATGAAGGCTGGCGACTTGAGATCCCAGGCCTACCAGAGCTTACCGACGTTGGTGGCTATCGCTGCTTTGATTTAGAAGAGCGCGAGTGCTTATTAACTCAGCTTGGCACTGGACCGTTTAAATCAGGCTCAGGTAATGGTTATTTGAAACGTGGTGAGTTTGTTGAGCTATTAAAGTTTGCGAAAGACCGCCACATTCAAATCATCCCAGAAGTTGAAGGGCCAGGCCATGCGCGTGCCTCAATCAAAGCGATGGAAGCGCGTTATCACAACATGTTAGAAGAAGCTGAGAAAGTCGCTAAAAACAACATTAAAACGCGCTCTGCAAACAAAGAAATTCAACACATAGATATGGGACCTGCAACGCAATACTTGCTTACCGATCCCGAAGATACCTCTGTGTACATGACGGTACAAAACTACAAAGATAACTCAATGAATGTGTGTATGGACTCAACCTACGCATTTTTAGATAAAGTAACTTATGAACTTCAGCAGATGTACCGCGAAGCAGGTGTTCAGTTAAAGAACCTGCATATTGGTGGTGATGAAGTTGGAGCAGGCTCGTGGATAGGTTCGCCAATCTGTCAGGCGTTATTTGCCGATCCAAATAACGGTGTATCCGGCCCAGCAGATTTAAAACCTTACTTCACACAACGTGTTGCGACCTTACTAGAAAAACGTGGTATTTCTCCGGGTATTTGGGAAGATGGCATCATGTATGACCGCGAAAACTCGTTTAAACGTAATGAGTTCCCTAATAAAACCTTTACCGTAAATACTTGGGATAACATTTGGGAATGGGGCGTTGCCGATAGAGCATACCGCCTAGCAAATGCTGGTTACCAAGTGGTGTTATCACACGGTACGCATTTGTACTTTGACCACCCATACGAAGCAAACCCTGAAGAGCGCGGTTATTACTGGGCAACTCGTTACACAGATACTAAAAAGGCCTTTAACTATATGCCTGATGACGTGTATGCCAATGCTGATTACACCCGCACTCGTGAGCCAATTATTAATTTAGAAGCGTTGGTGGGCCGCCCGTTACCTAAACTTGAAAAGCCAGAGAACATTCTGGGTATGCAAGGACAGGTATGGTCAGAAACAATCCGTACTGAAGAGCAAGTATTAGCAATGATCTTCCCGCGTATTCTGTCAGTGGCAGAGCGCGCATGGCATAAAGCCGATTGGGAAGGCGAAAGCGTCGATAGTAAAAAACAAGCAAAAGACTGGGCGGAGTTCTCAAGTGCTGTAGGTTTAAAAGAGCTTGAGAAACTAGCTAAAGATGGCATCAATCTGCATTTACCAGTACCTGGCGGTGTGATTGAAAATGGTAAGTTGTATGCCAACAGCGCATTTGCATATTTGAGCATTGAATACAGCCTAGACAACGGCCAAAGCTGGCAAACTTATGCCGAGCCTGTGAAGGTTGATAACAATACAAAAGTTGCGCTACGCACCCGTTTAAACGCACAGCAAACCAGCCGCGTGACAGTTGTGGGTGAGTAATGTTTTTGCGATAAATAAATTTGGCGTCTACAGCAAAGCGTAGGCGTCATTTTTTATTTCGTAGGAACGGCTTTAGCCGTGAATAGCTCAAACCTGTTCGGCGTTAAAACGCCTCATACATCGTAGGCGTCACGCTTGCTTGGCGCGTTTTACATTCAACACCATTCGGCTCAAAACTGACAGCTGACGGCTAATCTTAAAACATCGGCCGAAATACATTTCACACCTAAGGTATTTAAAAGAAATATGTCAGCGCTGTCATTTTTGTTGCGATAGTGTTATAAATATTTAATATCTCTTTTATATAATCATCTGAATGAGCAGCGCTGTAGAGTCGAACTGTGCTGTTATGGGAAATGTTATGTCTGAAATGAATAAACAAAGCAGTGTTGTGCCTATGGCGATTGTTGCCACGCTGTTTTTTATACTGGGTTTTGCTACATGGTTAAATGGTTCACTGATGCCATTTTTACAGCAAATTTTGCAGCTTTCACCGTTTCAGGCATCGCTGATTATTTTCTCGTTTTACATCGCCGTGACTTTTACGGCTTTACCTTCGGCGATGATCATCAGAAAGGTAGGTTATAAAAATGGTATGGCGCTGGGTATGGCGACCATGATGGTGGCAGGTTTACTGTTTATTCCTGCTGCAAAAACGCAAATTTTTGCACTGTTTTTATTCGCTCAACTTGTTATGGGGGCAGGGCAAACGTTATTACAAACAGCGGTTAACCCATACGTAGTAAGAATTGGTCCAGAAGAATCAGCCGCGGCTCGCGTTAGTATTATGGGTATATTAAATAAAGGTGCGGGTGTTGTTGCACCGATTGTATTTACCGCACTGATACTCAGCGACTTTAAAGGCTTTGTAGGTAAAGAGCTTAGCCAAACTGATATTGATGCCATGGCTAATGGCTTAATCTTACCGTATTTAGGGATGTCTATTTTTATTGGTATACTCGGCTTTGCGGTAACTAAAATGCCATTGCCAGAGTTAATTGATGACGACGTTGATGAACACAAACCGGGGCAGGTAAAAGAAGCATTAAGCCATCCGAGTCTTGCCTTAGGGATAGTGGCACTTTTTGTCTATGTAGCTGTTGAAGTAATTGCCGGCGATACCATTGGTAGCTTTGCGTTGTCGTTAGGTATTGAAAAATACAGTGTTATGACATCGTACACCATGGGGTGTATGGTACTAGGTTACTTTTTAGGGATTTTACTTATCCCACGAGTGTTATCGCAGCAAACAGCACTAACTATTTCAGCAGTATTGGGCTGTGTGTTAACGCTAGCGATAGTTACAGGTAGTAATGAAACTGTATTTATATCAACATTGTTTGGCCTAAAATCGGTACTACCTGATACCTTATTGCTCATTGCTGTGCTAGGCTTTGCTAATGCGATTGTTTGGCCTGCAGTTTGGCCGTTAGCATTATCTGGTTTAGGTAAGCTAACTAGTGTAGGCTCTGGTCTGCTCGTTATGGGTATAGCTGGTGGCGCATTCGGCCCATTATTTTGGGGCCTAGCAAGTGGCGGCGTAAAAAGCGCAGAAGCACAACAAATGGCTTATATTGTGATGTTGCCTTGTTATTTATTCATACTTTTCTATGCTGTTAAAGGCCACAAGATGAAAAGTTGGAAGTAATTATGAGTTTGAGGTTGGGCGTAAAATGCACCGCCTTGAACTTTGAAAAGCATTTCTAGTAAATAGAAATAATCCCGTGTGTAATGCCACCGAAAGGTGGCATTTTTTTGTTTGAAATTTAAGGTTCTCGTTACACAGAGTAAACCACTTTTATTCACAAAGAGGATAAGAGAGCGCTTCGCTTAAGAGAAAGTAATATTGTGGTTTCCTCATTCACTTCTCTTTGTGCAAAAGAAATATTGAACCACAAACAAACCCGAACAGCCAAAGCTGACGGCTTTTAGATCTGAAAACAGGTTTTAAAGATAAATCTTGAAATTCAAAATAAAAAATATTTAGGAAAATATAGGGATTTACTAAGGGGAGAAGTGGGGCGACTGATGGGGCTTGAACCCACGACAACCGGAATCACAATCCGGGGCTCTACCAACTGAGCTACAGCCGCCACTGAGATACACCTCGTTTGGTGTGGCGCGCATATTACATAATTAACTTAGGCTTGTGAACCCCCTAAATTAAAAAAAGTAAAAAAAACTTACTTGCTTCAGAAAATTCAGAAAAGCAGGTTTAGTCAGTTAGTGTTCAGTTTCGGTATTTAGACTTGCGACTTTTGCAATTGAGCAATTACTCATTTTTTAGTTTGGCTGTAATTTAATGATTTTTTAACCAAAGATCATATATAATTTGAACAGCGTTATGCTAAAAATGAACTTCAGGAGAGAATATGGATACTATAATGAACTGGATCAATGAGAATTCAGGTTTAATCATACATTACGCCGTTCAGGCTGTTCTTGCGCTAATCATTTTCTTCATCGGTGGTCGTATCGCAAAATTTTGCGAAGGGATGACTGAAAAAGCATTTGATAAAAAGAAAGTAGACAAAGCCGTAGGTTCATTTGTAGCAAGCATTGTTTATGCTATTGTTTTTGCAGCAACTATCTTAATGGCACTATCTCAACTTGGCATTGAGACAACATCATTCATTGCTATTTTAGGTGCGGCTGGTTTAGCTGTAGGTCTAGCACTTCAAGGTTCACTGTCTAACTTTGCTTCAGGTGTTTTAATCATCCTACTTCGCCCTTTCAAATCAGGCGACTATGTAGAAGCCGGTGGTAAAGCGGGTACTGTTAAGAAAATCGAAATTTTCTCTACAGAATTACGTACACCAGATAATAAAGTAATTATTATGCCTAACTCATCAATCATGGGAAGCCCAATTACAAACTTCTCTCGTGAATCAACTCGTCGTATCGATTTAGTAATTGGTGTGGGTTACGATGCAGACCTTAAAGAAGCAAAAGCAGTTCTTAAATCAGTATTAGATAAAGAAACTCGTTTATTAAAAGATCCAGCATACACAGTCGCTGTATCTGAGCTTGCAGATTCAAGTGTGAACTTTGTAGTTCGCCCGTGGGTTAATTCATCAGATTATTGGCCAACGTATTTCGATCTAATGGAAAACATTAAGATCGCATTAGATGACGCAAATATCACGATCCCATTCCCGCAAATGGATGTTCATTTGCATAAAGAAGATTAATCACAAGTAGTAAAGGTTATTTTTTAATGAAATTAAAAGCTTTATCAATTCTAGTTGCAGCAAGTGCTGCAACTAGCGCATTCGCAGCAGATGAAACTAAAACTTGGGATGTAACCAGTGAACTAGGTGCCATTATTACAAGTGGTAACACCGAAACAACAACACTAAAAGGTGGTGTTAAGGTTTTACATAACCTAGAAAACTGGAATAACGAGTACAAGTTAGACGGTCTTTATAAAGAAGATGAGATCGAAAACGACGACGGTGTTAAAGAAACACAACGTACTAACGAAAAGTACTCAATCTCTGCACAAGGTAACTACAAGTTAAACGAAAAGCACTCACACTTATTCATCTACGGCTCGCACGTATCTGATTACTTTGGTGCATATCGCAACGAATCAGTAATCTCAGCAGGTTATGGTTTACGCCTAATCGACCGTTCTGATATGTGGCTAAACGCTGAAATCGGTCCGGGTTATAAGTACTTCCAATACCCTGATGACAGCACTGAGGTTGATGAAAACGGTAACTCACTTGCCGGCGAGCGCGAAGGTGAAGTTATCGCGTTAGGTAAAGTTGATTATAACTGGCAGATTTCAGACAGCGCACGTTTTACTCAGTTAGTATCAGTAGAATATGGTGATACCAATACTAAAACGCGTTCAGAGTCTGCAATTCTTGCAAAGATCAACGGCTCACTACAAATGAAAGTGGCCTACAACATCACTCACAACTCAGACGTTGCGGATGATAAAGAAAACACAGATACAGAAACGTCACTAACGCTTGTGTATAGTTTCTAATATTTAAGTTAATAAAAATGGGTAAACTTGTTTACCCATTTTTTTTGCTCAAAAAATGATATAGTATGCCGCGATTATTTTCATTTTCTTATAAGGGAAACTTTGTGAAGTTTTTTAAGTTAACAATCGCTCTTTTTATTTCGCTGTTGTTTATTACAGAAGCCCATTCAGCTCCGACTCCTACCAAGCAACAAATAGAGCAGCTAAAAAAACTACCTAAGTCGCAACAAGAAGTACTTGCAAAAAGGTATGGCTTTGATCTTGATGCTTTGGAGCTTAATTCAAATAATTCTTCAAACCAGTCTGTGAATGAAAATACAAGCACAGTAATGCCCAGAAGCTCAGCAAATAACGAACAAGCTGCAGAATTGCTAGACCCAGAAGCAAAATTTAAACCTAAATCAGAGGAATTAGAGTTATTTGGCTATGAGCTTTTTTCGGGACAACCTACAACTTTCGCGCCTTCTGAAAATGCCTTAGTTCCAGATGATTACATTGTCGGCCCCGGAGACAGTTTTAGCATCAATTTATATGGCAAAGAATTTAGCAGCGAAGAAGTCATTGTAAATCGCGAAGGATTTTTGGTACTACAAAACTTATCACCAGTTAATGTATCAGGTTTAAAATATCAAGAAGTTGTTGAACTTATTAAGCTAAAAATTGAGCAAGAAATTATTGGTGTTAAAGCCTTTATATCGATGGGTAAAACACGAAGCATTCGCATAATGGTTCTTGGTGAAGCTTATATGCCAGGTGCTTATACTGTCCCTTCATTATCTTCTATCACGCATGCATTGTTTGTTAGCGGTGGTATTTCAAAAATTGGCTCTTTGCGACATATACAGCTAAAAAGAGGTGGTAAGGTAGTCTCTGAACTAGACCTATATGATTTACTAATTAAAGGTGACAGCTCAGGCGATGTTATTTTAAAACCAGGCGATGTGGTATTTGTCCCACCAGTAGGCAAGCAAGTTAGTATTAAAGGCGCAGTTAAACGCCCTGCTATTTTTGAGTTAGAGAAAAACGAAACAATAAACGACCTAGTCGCTATGGCGGGCGGTTACGCTGCAAATGCTAACTCAAGAAAAACAGTAATTGAACGTTACACTAAAGATAGCTTTAAGACCGTTTTACCTTTAGATAACTCGTTGCAAGAAAACATTCAGCTAAAAAGTGGGGATGTGCTCACTATCCCAACTTCAAGTGAAGCGTTTAATAACAGTGTGACTTTATTGGGTGCTGTTACTTACCCTGGTAACTACGCTTGGTCTGATGGTAAAAAAGTAAAAGATTTATTTTCATCTCTGAAAAGTGATTTATTACCAACTGCTGATTTTGACTATGCGCTAATTCTTCGTGAAATTAACGAAAAAGCAGATATCGAGGTTTATCAATTTTCACTTATTGATGCGTACAATAATGATCCAAAAAGTAACCTAACACTTGAAGCTGATGACGTGGTTGTTGTTTTCAGCCGTTATCAAAGTAAAACAGAAGAGGAAAATGCATTAAAATCATTAGCATTAACCGAAGAGCAGCTTGCACACCAAAGGCGCGTTCAGCTTTGGGATGAATTTGAAAGACAAGAGTTTTATAAATTCGTTAACCTAGGTGATGAGTTAGGTGAAGAGCAAAAACTATCTGGTTCTTTAACTGATAATACTGCGGAAAATGCAGATAACATCACTAAGCTACTAAGCACTCAAGAAGAGGAATTAGATGAATTTGAGTATGCAGTATTTAGTAGAAAAAAACTATTAAACCCAATCATTGCAAAACTCAATCAGCAGTCATCTCATAAAAATAAAATTAAAGTGTTTGGAATTCGTGGTGAAGTAAAATATGAAGGCTTATATCCGCTGCCAGTTAATGCAACCGTAAACAAAGCCGTCATTGCAGCTGGCGGCTTGAATGAAGCCTCTTATCTTGGTCGGGCTGAAATAACACGTTTTACAAATAATGAAAATATCGAGCATGTTAGTGTAGATTTGTCAGATGCTTTAGATTTAAGTAAAGCTGATTCATACGATATTCAAAGTAAGGATTCAATTAGCGTTTACCCAATTCCTAATTGGCAAAATGACTTAAGAGTAAAAATTGCAGGTGAAGTTAAGTTCCCAGGTGTTTACAGTATTCGTAAGGGTGAAGACTTAAAAAGTGTAATTAAAAGAGCTGGCGGTTTTACTCAGTTTGCATACCCTGAAGGTGCTGTTTTTACACGTCAAGCAATTAGAGAAAAAGAACAGCGTCAAATAGATAAGTTATCACAAGATTTACGCCGCAGTGTAGCATCACAAAGTTTCACTAAATCGATTACACAGTCAAACTTAAATTATGCTGATATGGATAACTTGATTTCGGATTTAGCTGATATCAAATCTGTTGGACGCTTAGTTATTGATTTACCTGCAATCGAAATGGGCGTGGTTGATTTAACATTACAAGATAACGATGCACTTTATATTCCTCGTGAGAATAATAATATAAGTGTTGTTGGTGAGGTAAATTTCTCGACTTCGCATTTATACGATTCTCGTCTTACTGTTGAAGATTACATTGATCGAAGCGGTGGCTTTAAAGCGGGTGCTGATGAAGGTCGACTTTACATAATTAAGGCGAGTGGAATGGTTGTTGTGCCAGATCAAGGTTCTTGGTTTGCTGTAGCAAATAACGAAACTTTATCGCCGGGTGATACAATAGTTGTACCACTAGATACTGATCAAATAGACAACTTGACGCTGTGGAGTACGGCAACCCAAATTATTTATCAAATGGGTGTTGCAGTTGCAGCTATCAGCTCTCTTTAAAAAATAGCTGCTAGCGAGAGTTAAAAGAGGCTCTCGCTAGTGAAAATTTTTTATAAAAAACACGAATCAACCATTATTGAGTTTTTACTCTAAAACAATGTTCCATGACGCTTAAAATTTATAAAGCGACTTTAGGTTTTGAGCATTATTTATCTAATTGAAAATTAAATTTTTATTTCATTTAAGCTTGTCTGTTGAGGCCGTCTTGTCTTTTTAATAGAACCAAACTCCTCTCTAGACTACGCCTTTCGGCTGATACGGCTAGCTTATGTAAAGTAAATATTCTATCTGTTTATGTATGTTAAAATTTTCAACAATCAGCTGTTCAGCAAATATTAAGTCTTTTTTTAATTTGCTCTTGAATAAACAGCATTTACTAATCATAATTAGCGGGCCTGAGTTGATACTGCTTATTTTTAGGAGTGTCGGACGGGCTCTTTACATTATTAAATTGTTTGTTAGAATCAAGAGGTTTTAACAAACTTTATATTAGAAACTAAAGTGTCCACCGGATACAAGGAGATAAAAATGAAGCGTTTTAATAAAATCGCTCTAATCCCAGCTGCTATCGCTGCTGGTCTAGCTAGCAACGCGTACGCAGGTACTGAAGCATGTTTCGAAATCTACAAAAGCAGCACAGTTGAAAATCACGACGTACTTTATGCTGGTGCATCATGTGTTGTAGAATCTACTACAGTAACTGCTGGCGCAAACGCAGTTAAGAAAGTTGACGAAATGTCAGCTGCGTACGAGTTAACTAAATCACTACCAATCGATTTCGAATTCATCGACGGTACAACTACTGCAAATATGCAGCAAATCGTTTACATCCCAACAACTGATATCCCTGGCGGTACTAACATCGTTGTTAAAGTTGACGGTGCTGTATTCGACGGTAACTCAAACCAAATTCACCTAGTTAAAAGCGACGGTACTACTATCTCTGCAGTTGCTTCTTCAGATGGTACAGTAGACGGTGAGGGTACTATTACATTCCTTACTAAAGCTGGTATTACTATCGGTGCTGGTACTCGTTTAGCATTCTCTCGTGTTGCTACTGCAGTTGACCCAGTTGGTATCAAGATCGCTAACGATCAGTGTACTACTGCTTCTGCAACTAAAACAGTTACAATCGCATCTACAAATGCTAAAACAGATGGTGGTACAGGTTACGACATCATCGGTGGTATCTCTAAAGCAACTGACTTAGTTGATATCTCTGCGCAGTTCTACGCTCTTAACGGCGGCACTACTGCTGATGTTGACGTAAATGCTGAAAGCTCAAATGCTGACAACACTGCAATCGTTGCACGTACTGAATTCGTTTTCGATTCAGAAGGTTCTAAGCAATTAACAGCTACTAAGACTCAAGCAATTTATAAAACTGCTTTCTACAACCGCGGTGTTTCTGGTAACCTTGACCGTTTCATCACTTTAAGTGCTAACGACCATTTAGAAACTCAATTCGTTGCAACTGGTGAGCCTGGTTCAACAGTTAAAATGGGTCTTTACAACAGCCGTACTGTAGGTTCAGGCACAACTGATACGGTTCTTGCTGATCAAGTTGCTGTTGAAACTGGTACTACTTGGGGTTCATTCGGCTTAACTAAAGCTGCTGCTCCTATGTACGACACAGAAGCTCTAGACGTATTCACTCCAGCAACTACTGGTGATGCAGAAACTAACCCAGCGGCTGCTACAAGCAACTTACATGGTGCTGACTACAACGAAATGTACTACGCTGTAGAGAACACTTCAGCTTCTGGCATCATGAACTTCAACTACGATGTGAACACACACTACACATTAGATTTCTCTAATGCTAGCTACAACGACCACTGTGAAGTTAGCAAGTTCACTCACAACATCGATGTAAACGGTGCGGTACTTAAAGTTCCTTACGCTGTAAACGGTGAAGGTAACTTCGTACGTGTAACTAATGAGCACGACGAAGCTGCAGAAGTAACTGTAGACGTATTCGGTGAGTCAGCTAACGGTAACACTGGTAACCGTAAAGTAACTGCAGTTAAGCTTGGTACTGTTCCAGCTAAATCTTCAGTTGTTTACTTCGTTCCAGAACTAATCGAAGAAGCTGTTAGCCAGAAGAGCTACGCTGGTGCTGACGGCGGTTACGCTGCTGGTTCACTAGGTACTGATGCTGTTAACGCTGCATCTAATGCAAACCGTCACACTTTAACATTCACTGTAACTGCACCTCGTGACACTGTACACGGTGTATCTGTACAGCGTGTTCTTGGTGGTTCTGACCGTGTAATGCCAGTTCTTGACCAAAACGAATGGAGCCAGTAATTAATAATTACTAGCTACTAAGTTATGCTATAAACCCTCGCCTAGGCGGGGGTTTTTTTTACCTAAAATGGAGTAACAATGAAAAAGCTTTTTGTATTAGCAAGTATCATGGGTGTATTGTCAGGTTGTGCTTCAACACAAGACTCAAGTGAAATAACTGCGCTAAAAAATGAAATTGCAGAACTGAAAAAAGTGCAAAGACAAGTAGCAATCAAGGTAGGCTTAGCAGAGCTTGTTAGACCAGATAAAATTGAACTATCAAGCGAAGGGATTTGGATTGGTTCAGAGTCTGCTGATGTTGTAATGTTAGAATTTACAGATCTACATTGCCCGTATTGTAAAAAGTTTCAAAAAGAGACATGGCCAAAGTTAAAAGAGCAGTTTGTCGATACTAATCAACTTGGTGTATTGGCAAGAGAACTACCTCTATCTAATATTCATCCTAAAGCACCTTACGCAGCAGTAATGCTACGTTGTGCAAATCAGCAGGACAAATACGAAGCTGTAAAAGAGCAATTATTTGATTTAGGTAGCGCAATTACTGACCCAGATATTGCTAATGTAATCAAAGAAAACCAACTTGACGAAGAGCAATTTAATACATGTTTAGCTGATACTAAAACTCATAATTTAGTAACTAACTCATTAAACGATGCAATCGCATTAGGTTTAGGTTCAACGCCAGTATTTATCATTGGTAAAAAAGACGGTAATTACATCACCAACTATGAATTTGTGATGGGCGCGAAATCATTTGAAGATTTCACCGCTGTTATTGAGCGAGTAAAGTCGTCTAAGTAAATCTTCTTGTTGCATCGTCAACTAGCTATGGTAAATTTATGGGGCCTTATTGGTCCCTAATTTTAATTGCCTCTCAGGGAAAATTCATGAAAACTAAAAAAAATTATGCAGGCTTCACGCTTGTTGAGCTTTTAATCGTTATGGTTATTTTAGGCCTATTAGCCTCTATTGTCGCGCCAAGGATGTTTAGCAAAGTTGACTCTGCACGAGAAGGAACTGCAAAAGCTCAAATGCAAGTTTTAGCTACAGCTCTTGATTCATATCGTTTAGATATTGGCTATTACCCTGAAGATCTTAATGAGTTATTAAGTAGCGATAAAAACATGTGGGATGGCCCATATTTTCCTCAAAAAATCCCACTTGATCCATGGGGGAATGCTTATTTTTATTCATCAAAATCAGAAGAAACAAGCTCAGAAATGTTCGTGCTGAAGAGTTATGGGCGTGACGGAAAACCCGGTGGTGAAGGTGAAGACGCTGATGTGGAATACTAAAGTTCAGGAATATGTTGTAGAGCATGAACTGTTAGATTCAAAAAGGCTAAAACAAGCACTTGAATACCAATCTACAAGTAATGATTTTTTAGATGTTCTTTTATTAAATTCAGGCTGGATTGATGAAGAGCAACTTTGTGAAATGTATGCTGCTTTGTTGAAATGTTCAAAATGGCAGGGACCTTTGGCACTTGACCATACCAATGTAAAGCAGCTTAGTAACATCAATACAGACTTTTTAATTGAAAACCATCTTATTCCATTAGAGATTGACGATAAAACTATAAAACTAGGTTTTGCCTCTCCTCATAATAATGATGGGTTAGATTACCTAAGGTTTATTGGTTTAAATATTGAGTTTTATGCGTTAACTAAAAAAGACTTTGAACTGCTTAGTGAGCAGTTTAATGCGATTTCAGTTGAACAGCCAGAGCTTGTTGTTTCTTCTGATAACTTAGCAATGCTGAAAGAGTTAGCTCTAGGTGCACCAACGGTAAACTTAGTGAATAGCTTAATTAATAAAGGCGTAAAACTAGGCGCCTCTGACTTACATATTGAGCCTGTCGATGGAAGGTATAGAGCACGATATCGTATCGATGGAATTTTAAAAGAAGCCGACCCAATACCACTAAGCCTACAGTTAGCAGTAATTTCGCGGATTAAAATTTTATCTGGTATGGATATAGCTGAAAAGAGGCGTCCTCAAGATGGTAAAATAGAAATGAAAGCTGGTTCGACGGATTTAGATATTCGTTGTTCAACACTACCACTGGGTTTTGGTGAAAGTGTGGTTATGCGTTTCTTAATAAAGAATGCTGTAAAATTTGATTTAGAAAGACTAGGTTATTCGGAAGATTTAATTAGCTTTATTAACGAAGATTTAAAGCGTACGTCCGGCGTTATTCTCATGACTGGCCCAACTGGTTCAGGTAAAACTACATCACTTTATTCATTTTTAAATAAAATGAATAAGCCTGATGTAAAAATCGTGACTCTAGAAGACCCTGTTGAGTATCAGCTTCCAGGTATAAATCAAGTACAAGTAAATTCAGATATCGGCTTTGACTTCTCGGCAGGTTTAAGAAGTATTGTTCGTCAAGACCCCGACGTAATCATGGTTGGTGAGATCCGTGACAACGAAACTGCAAAAATTGCCTTACAATCAGCACTAACGGGTCACTTAGTATTTAGTACAGTTCATACAAATGATGCACCTTCAGCTTATACTCGATTAATGGATTTAGGTATTGAAGAATATTTATTAAATGCAGGTTTGGTATCAATTATGGCACAGCGACTTGCCAGAACACTTTGTACTCACTGCAAAAAACCTTTAGACCAAGAAGAAAGTCAGCTGCAATTCGAAAAGTATGGCTTACATTCGTTGAATCAAGCACAATACGCCGGACTGCACCAAGCGGTAGGTTGTGAGCACTGTGAACATACCGGTTACGCCGGTCGAGTGGCGTTTTTAGAGTACTTACCATGCGATAATGACGTTAAACGCTTAGCTAAAGATGAAAAGTTACTCGATAACTTATACCAGCTTATGGCAGATAAGAAGCTCCGCAGTTTGAAACAAGATGGGATGTTAAAAGCACTTCAAGGAAAAACTACAATTGAAGAAGTGATGAGGGTAGCTGGGTGAACCAACTATTTAAGTTTAAAGCTTACACCAAAACAGGTGAGTTAACTGAGGGCGAGCTGCATGCCGAAAATGAAGCTGCAGCCGTTCAAGCTTTAAAGAAAGACTATAAACTTGTTGTAAAGGTATCGCCTGAGAAACAAGGCTTTAAGCGTAAGAGAGTAACCCTAGCTGATATGGAGCAGTCGACAAATCAGTTGTCTACGCTTCTGAAAAATGGTTTGAAAATAGATAAAGCGCTAATTGTTTTAGCTAAGTCGAATAGTCAATCTGCAATGGGGGCTATTTGGAATGGTGTGCTTAGTGATATAAAACAAGGTGACCTGTTAAGCGACGCATTAGGCAAAAGGCCTGAGGTCTTTTCGACCTTATTTGTCGAGATGGTAAAGATTGGTGAAAGTACAGGTAACCTTCCACAAGTGTTTTCTCGCTTAAGTCAAAATCTACAATTTCAAAACGCATTACGAAGTAAAATGATTCAGGCTATTACTTACCCATTTTTCATTTTAATTGTTTGCGTGCTAGCAATTTGGGCTATTTTTAATTTTGTTATACCTAGCATGTCCTCAATGTTTGATTCTGTTGAGGATATACCAAGTTACACCCAATTCTTAATTGATGCCTCTAACTGGGTGCAAAGCTATCAAGTGCATATGCTATTAATAATTGTAGCAATTGTTGCCGGTATTGTTTCAGCGCTTCGTAAACCTAGATTAAAGGCTAAGTTACTTGAAGCAACCGTTGCACTGCCTCTCATAAAAACAATTATTAAACAGTCAGATAAAATAAGATTCTCTACTGCACTGCAACTAACGCTTGAAAGCGGTGTGAGTTTGTCATCTGGTTTAGAGCTTGCCGCAGAGACCGTTATTAGCCCTACTTTGAGGGATAAACTCAGAAGCAGTGTTATTTCTGTATCTTCAGGGAGTGAGCTAAGTACAGAATTGGCAAAATTAGGGTTGTTTGATGATATTGGTATTTCATTAATTTCAGTTGGTGAGGAAAGTGGTACTTTAACTAGTTCATTTACCGAAATATCACAACGCTCTCGTTTAAGCTTTGAGCAGTGGTTGACACGTTTTACTGCAATGCTTGAGCCTCTTTTAATCCTTTTCATGGGTGGTATTGTTGGTTCTGTTGTAATCACCATGCTACTAAGCATAGTGTCTATAAACGATGTATCTTTCTAAAAGCGCTGGCTTCACACTTGTTGAGTTATTAATTGTTATGGTCTTAATTGGCCTAGCTAGCTCTTTTGTGTTGCCTAATATGTGGCAACAACTTGAGCAAACAAAGCGCTACGGGGAGCGTAAGCAGCTAATCGAAGCTGTTAAGTTCGCCAAACAATATAGTGTATATAAAGGAGTAGAGTTAAAAATAAATCTAAGCAATAACTCATTAGAGATCACAGATTTATCAATAAATAAAAGCCAGAACGTGAAGCAAGCTGCTGAACTAGTGCAAAACGAACCGAATAATCCAAAAAATACAGCTGAAAATACTGTCTTAAAAAAAGTTACTTTCGAAACAATGACCTTTGAAAACTCGAGTTTTATTGTCAGTGCTAAAACCTACTTCAAAAAATTAGCAATTAAAGCAACTTTCGATAATAAGAATGAAAATGAAATTATTGAAATATAATCGAGGTATGACGCTAATTGAAGTATTGATTGCGTCAGTTATCTTGTTCATTGCAATTAGCGCTATGAGTTATGTTACTCGCTCAACCTCGCTTCATGAAATGCGTTTATCACGCCATATAGATAGGGCTTTGTTAGGTGAATTTGTAAAAGATTATGTTGCATACCAATATCAATATAATGATTCCGAGACAGGTTCTTATACAATCAACAACAGTGAGTTTACATGGCAAGTAACGGTATTAGATGAAAAACCACCGTTACGAAGTATATCTAATGAAATATCTGATTCTGATAATCAAAATACAGGTAATTTGATACTTTACGAAATTCAGGTAAAGGTCAAAAATGAAGAAAAAGTCATATTGAGAGTAAAAGATGTTTATTGGAAGAATTAAGCTGCAAGGAGCTTTTACCCTCGTTGAGGTATTAATCGCGATGGTTATTTTCTCGTTAGTAATGACTCTCGCTGTAAGCAGTTATCGATATTCGATTTTAAATTTAACAAAGCAAGATAAGTCGCGCAGTGTTGATGTATTAACAACTACCAAGCTTATAAATAACCAAGTTCGAGCTTTAAAGCCATTTTTTCACACCAATCAAGAAGGAGCTAAAACCCCTTTTTTTATAGGTGAAGAAAAGTCTATGTTGTTTATTACTGAGTCTCCCATTATTGTTTCATCGCCAATCGCCGTTGCAGCGCTAGTAATTGAAGAAAATAGGCTTGAATATTGTGAAGTACCTTTTGGCAGTTTCCCTTTATATCAGCCTCCAAGCACGTTTCCATGTGACGAAAAGCTCACTTACCTAGATGCTAACGAAGTTGAAATCAGCTACTTTGGTTGGAAGAATCGTTTTGAACTAGATGACTTTTATTCAGAGTACCTCAATGTAAATGTTAAACCATCACCAACGTGGTACAGCACATTTGAAGGGAGTAAAAGGGGGCTTGTTCCTATGTTCGTAAAGATCGCTAGCGATAAAAACTCAGATATTATTCTACAAATCCCAGAGGTTAACCCTTACCAGCAAGGAGCCAGCAATGCGTTTGAAGGCTAAGCAGCAAGGGGTCGCATTATTTATGGTTCTTATGATTACTGCAATTATGGCTGTCATCATGATTTATATGTCTTCGAGAGGGCAAAATAATGCACGATTAACTGGACTAATAAAGCAAAATACCGATGCAGTATTAGAGCTTGAATCTGCGCAAGCTGAAATAGTGTTTGATTATATGACTAGCTCATTTGGTATTTTGGGGCCTCGCCAAGACTTTCAGGGGCAACCCGTTTCTAATACGATGACGCAAGACTTTAAAGGCGGCATCAAAGAACATGAAAATTTCACTGTGAAAGTACAAGATATTGGAGGCTTGGTCTCTATTTTGCCCTATAACGAAAAAGACTTTTTAAAGTTGTTGACCAACAATGGCTTAAGTACAGAAAAGATCCCAAGAGTTAAAGACAGACTTAAGGACTGGCAAGATGCAGATAACCTTACACATATCGAAGGGGCAGAAAAAGGGGATTACGCCGAGCCTAATTTACCAACTAACGCGACAATACAAAGTATAAAAGAGCTTGAATATATTATTGAAGATAACGAAATTTACACGAAAATTGAGCCCTATTTAGTTTTGTATTCAGGGGATTACATTGTTCGACAATACATGCCGAATTCTTTATACTCTGCCCTTGGTCTTACGGTTCCTGATGAGCGAAATGCTCCGATAGAAGGGGGCAGTTACCCAAGTGGTCGATATAAAATAGAAATAACCTTTACTAAAAATTTGTCGATTACAAAATCGTTTACGCTACTGAGGGGAGTTGACTCCTTTCGTCCATATTTTATAACTGATGATGAGCTAATTTTTCAATAATGAAACGCCTGTTACAAAAGTTACGCTTAACTTCTTCGTTATGTCACTATAAATATCACCTAACAGCAGACCTTGAAGTTAAAAAAACAGCCAATAAAAAGTCTGCAAATATGCTGCTAACAGCATGTTTTCTTGATAGAGATTTATTTTGGGCAACAACAAGAACCTACAATAACACTAATTTATTGCAACTGAACGCCATCATTAAAGCTGAGAAACTTCAGCTTCCGCCAATGGAAGGGCACTTTGGTTGGAGCATCCAACAATTAAATAATAACTCAATAGAAGTAAGCTATTTCGTTATTCCTGACCATGTTATGAATAACGTTCCTCGAGATTGTAAATTAATTATGCCTTTGTTCGACAAAGACGAAGAGCGAAACTTATACCCACTTTCTATTAACCACAACAAAAAACCAAGCCAGTTAAAAGCAATTGAAGATATCAGTTGGATTAACTTACCTGGACTATTTTTAAATAGAAGTGAAGCATCTGATAAAGTTGAAAAATTAAAATCAAAGCATTTAGTTATCGCTTTACTTGGTATTCTGGGTCTCACAGGCGCTGCCTTGAGTGCTTATTTGATGGTTGCTACAAATTACTATGAATCTGTAAAGCATGAGCACAGAGAAAGTGTCAACCAAGTTTTGGCTTTAAAGCAAGAGTTCAACAACAAACAACAGCAAACTACTGGCTTGGTTAAATTTTTAACTGAAAACCCTAACGTTTTAGACATATTCAGTCGCCTAGATATTTCTTCAGAAGATATGTTTATTGATAGAGTTAATATTATAAACACAGGGTTCAGAATGAGCGGCTCTACGAGTAAATCAGCGACGACATTGCTACAACAGCTCGTTCAATCTCCATCAATTAAGGAAGCAAAGTTTACTAGGCCTGTTACCAAAAACAGCTTAGACGAAGAAGTATTTTCGATTGAGGTGGTATGGAAATGAACAAAGATGCTATTTCAATAAAAACAGTTGGCCTAAGTTTAATTGCATTATTGCTGTCATTGGAATTTGTTTTCTTTCCGTGGTTAGATTGGTTAGATGAAAAAAAGCAAGAACTTAATAATGTAAAAGCTTTCGTAAATAAGCAAGAACGAGCTTTAGATTCAAAAGATAACTTAACTAGTTACCTTGAAGAGTTTAGTAAACACCTTGGCGAAATTGATAAAATACCTACGCTTAAAGAAAAGCAAGATCCGGCTTTATTTTGGCTAACTGCCGTTGATTCTGTTGTTGCTAAATACGAGGTCAATGTAGACAATAAAGCCCCACAGCGTGAAGTAGCTATTAATGATACTTATGCAGTATACACGGGCAGATTAAACATCTCTGGCGAAGCTAATCTAATTCTCAATTTAATTTATGAGTTAGAGAATATCGAACAAGGCAATCGGGTAAGGCAAATATCAATGTTTCGCGACAAAGCGCAGCCTGATGTAATTCGAGCTAACATTGAGTTTATACGGGTGTTTAAGCGACAATGAAAAATATAATTATCTTAATCTTTGCTGTGATTAGCATTTTGCTCTGGGTTAGCGATTTTCTTTTTGAGGATAAGCTAACAGCAGATAAACAAATAGATGAACCATTACCTGTCATAACAAAAGACATAAGCGCAACTCAATTTAATGTTGAAGGGCTTGCTGACATTTTAGGTATTAACTTTGCGAGAATAAAAGATAAGCAGCAAGACGCACTGCCAGATGTTTTTGATATTTCGATTTCTTTAATCTCTATTCATACCTCAGGCGGCTTTGCAAAAGCGAGGTTGAGAATTACAGGTGAAAATAATAAAGAAACTGTGGTTGACGCTGTTAAAGGTGATAAATTTCATTCTTTAGAATTAAAGTCGATAATGTCGACGGGTGTTGAGTTAATAAATAACGAAAAAGAGTACTTGTTAAAAATGTATAAGCCACAGGTCATTAATATCACAAGGACTGAGAACGTAGAGGAAGTTTCAAATGAAAAGTAGTCCATATAAAAGCACGCTTTTACTTGCACTAGCGTTAGCCGTGTCTGGTTGTGTTCAAACTGGTGGACTGCAAGGAAAGGATTTGAAGGTTGAAAGGTCTATCCTAAAACAAGATCTAACCAAAAATGAATCTCAGTCAGAGGCAGCTCAAAGTGATGAGGCTCCAAATAGCTTTAATGCCGTTAAAGTACAAGATTTAGGTGGCATCTCAAAATTAAAAGAAGACGCGAAAAAGCCACCAGAGTTAACTGGTGAGCCAATTACGTTTGCCGCTGATGAAATCTCAGTAAAAGAGTTTACAAGTCGCGTATTTGACGAGCTTTTAAAATTAAATTATGTAATGGCTCCGCAGTTGGCGGCCTCTAATGAAAAAATTACCTTAAATATCTCTACTCCAATTGAGCGCTCTGAATTTTACAAAGTAGTTGTGAAAACCCTTGAAGAGAGCGCTATTCAAACACTTCGTAAAGACGACATCATTTATTTATCTAAAGTGACCGGTAGCTCGCAGAAAAACTCAATTGGCATTGGTATAGGTGGCGAAGCGGCAGATGTGCCAGATATGGCCGGTGCAATCACTCAAATTGTTCCTTATATGTATAGCGGCAGTCGAAATATTTCGAGCATCATGGGTAAACTCTCAACTGCAACAATTACCGTTCAATCACTACAAAAGCTTATTATTGTTGAAGGTGATCGTGCTGAAATTCTTAGGGCGTTACGAATCATTAAAATGCTTGATGTACCTAGAGCGTATGGCCGTGAAATTCGTCTTGTTGAGTTTGCTCATATTTCTCCAATTGAAGGTATTGAGCAAATACGTGAATTGTTAGCTGAAGATGGCATGCTTGTTTCAACTGACGGTGATGTATCGTTTGTTCCAATTCCTAGAATTAATGCGTTTGTTGCATATGCTGCAAATGAGGAAATAGTAAATCGTATTATTTTTTGGGCAAACAAAATTGATGTGCCGATTGCCGGTGATGAAAGACAGTACTTTGTATATAAACCAAAATATGCAAAGGCAGAAACTATGCTCGAGTCGATCAGTAGTTTATTACTCGGTGGTTCAAATAGAAGTGCTGCAACGAATCAAGATCAAGGGAGTGCTGAGCAAGGAAATAGGGGGCGTAAGACCTCTGTTGATGCAGGTCCAATGCGATTTAGTTTAGATCGCCAACAAAACGCACTGATTTTTTACACTACTAATGATGAGTACCGTTTGGTTGAATCTTTACTTAAAAAAATGGATGTTTTACCAGGCCAAGTTATTTTAGATGTGACCATCCTTGAAGTTAATTTAAGTGATGATATGTCGTCAGGTATCGATTGGGTTTATAACTCATTAAGTGAAGACAGTGACAGCACGCTGTTAAACCTTGCAAGCAGTGGCTCAATTTCTTCAACGATTATCAAAGGAGATTGGCAAGCTAAACTTAATTGGAGTAACAGTACAGGTAATACGCGTGTTCTATCAAGACCTTATATGATAGTACGAGACGGAGAATCTGCGAGTATTTCTTCAGGTGATCAGGTGCCAATCGTGACTCAAACGGTAGAAGATATTGGGGATAGCAACTCAGTTTCAAACTCTATTCAATATCGCTCTACGGGTGTAAATGTAGCTATCACCCCTATTATTAATTCTCAAGGTGTTATTTCTTTGAGTGTTGCTATGTCAGTAAGTAATGCACAACCAAATGAAACCAGTGGTGCTGATACACCGGTTATAACTAACAGAGCCATTTCAACTGAAATTTTATCGGCTGATGGCCAAACTGTTGCTTTGGGCGGTCTTATCCAAGAAACAAAAGCAGACAATAACAATGGTGTGCCATTATTAAGTGAATTACCTCTGTTAGGTGGCTTATTTTCAAGCAAGAGCGATTCAAATAGCCGTACAGAGCTAGTGATGTTAATTACAACTAAGGTTGTTAATGATTCGAGTGAAGTTGATGAGTTTAGCGAAGCAATGTCAAAACTCTACAGCACTCCAATTACAATTAAGTAAAGAAATATGAAGTTATTATTAGTGGGAAACCATACCTGTGGAAACCGAGGGGATGGTGCAATTATCAGAGGTTTAATTGCTGAGCTAACTGAGCAGCGACCTGATATAAAAATTGATGCCTATAGTCGTTTCCCAATCAGTTCAAGTTATTTACTTGGACAAACACTGACTATGGATCCGCTCGATCAGTATCATGATTCAAGTGCTAGTGGATTTTTTGGTCGTTTGTGGAAAAAGTATAGTAGGCGTTTCCTCGGCTATCACTTAGCCAGCAAATTAAATAAGCATGGCTCGCAAAAGCTGCCAAAGCATGTCGAAAATCAAATAGATGCTTTATCTCAGTATGATGCAATTATTCAAGTGGGCGGGTCATTTTTTGTCGATTTATATGGCCCAGCTCAGTTTGAGCATGCATTGTGTGCATTGCTTGCGAAGAAAAAGTTGTTTTTATTAGGTCACTCGGTAGGTCCGTTTGCCAGCAAGAAATATTCAAAGTTAGCAAACCAAGTTTTTTCTCTTGTCGATGAATTAGCATTAAGAGAGAGCTTGAGTTTAAACTACATGAATCAAGCTGGTATCTCAAGTAGCAAGGTAACTGATGGTGCAGATACCGCATGGGTAGTGCCTAATAAGTCTGTTACAATTCCGGCTCATATTGAACTGTTAACAAAAACAGCACCAACGATTGCTATTACATTACGTGAATTAGCACCATTTGATAAACGACTAGGTGTTACTCAGCAACAATATGAGCAACATTTTGCTCAGTTAATAGATGAACTGATTAGTGACGGATACAACGTTGTTCTGTGCTCTACTTGTACAGGCATCGGTGGATATCATCGTGATGATCGTATGACAGCCTTAAAAGTTCAAAAGCTAGTTTCAAATAAGCAAATGTGCCATGTCATTATGGACGAACTTAATGATGTTGAGTTAGGTACTTTCTTAAGCTTGTGTACATTAACGATCGGTACGCGTCTTCATAGTGCAATTATTTCAATGAATTTTGGTACACCTGCTGTTGCTTTGAACTATGAGCACAAATCGAAGGGGATCATGGCCCAATTAGATTTACCTGAGTTATCAAAAGATGTTTCAAGTTTGTTTGATGGCGATTTGTTAACCTCAGTTAGAAGCCTTTTGAGCAATATTGAGCAAGTAAATGACAATATGGGTCTACAGGTCGAAAAAGAAAGACAAAAAGTTAGAGATATGGTGACACGTGTTTTAACTAAAATTGAGCAGGGTTAATGAGAGTTACTTTTTTCCTAAATCAATTTCCTGTTGCATCCGAGACCTTTGTAATCAATCAGATCATAGGTTTGATAAATCGTGGTGCTGATGTTCGTATTATCTCTATTTGCAAAGGCGACTTGAGCAATAGCCACAAAGCTGTCAGTGATTATAACTTGTTAGATAAAACAACTTATCTAACGAATGAGTTAGTTACCGATAGCACACTTAAAACACGACTTAAAAGAATTAGTAATTTAGCTTGGCCTCGTAATATCTCAAATAAGTTGGCCGCATTAAACGTTTCTCGTTTTGGTATACATAGCAAGTCATTACTATTGCCGAGTATTGTAACAAGAGCAGAGACACTGATTGAATCTGATGTGTTTGTTGCTCATTTTGGCACTGCAGCTGTTGTTGCAAACAAAATGCGAGAGCTTGGTTTATTAAAAGGTAAATTGGTTACTGTGTTTCATGGTGCCGATATCTCAGTAAAAGCCATTTTGGATGTTTTCAAGCATGATTATGAAAACCTCTTCAAAACTGGCGAGTTAATGCTGCCTATTAGTGAGCTGTGGCAAAAAAAGCTTATCTCGTTAGGTTGTGCGCCTAATAAGATCACCGTTAATCGTATGGGCATAAATAGTGATCAATTTAAGTGCAGAGAATTAGATAAACCAATTTCTAAGCCGCTAAAAATTATCAGTGTCGCTCGCTTCATCGAAAAGAAAGGGTTGGCTGATGCTTTAGATGCAATGGCTGAGTTACAAAAGCGTGGTGTTGATTTTGAGTATCAGATTGTTGGTGATGGTGATTTAAAAGCACAGATTATTCAGCAAATCGAACGGCTTCAACTTTCAAACAGCGTAAAACTATTGGGTTTTCAGCCGCAAGAGAAAATAGCACAGTTGCTAAACGAAGCTGACGCTTTCTTATTGCCGTCGGTTGTCGCTGAAAACGGTGATATGGAAGGTATTCCTGTTGCATTAATGGAAGCGATGGCAATGGGCTTAATCACCATTTCTACTTATCATAGTGGCATACCCGAGCTAATTACTCATAATGAGAGTGGTTTACTTGCTCAAGAGCATGCTCCAATAGAGCTTGCTGACTCAATAGAAAGACTTGTAAATGGTCAAATCGACATTGAAAAAATGAGAGCAACAGCCAAAGAAAAAGTTGAACAGAATTTTGAGCAGTCCAAGCTATATACTCAATTATTGGATATTCTGGTCAAATTAAATGAGCACTAAAAAGCAAGGCATATGGTTACTAGCGTCATCAGCAATATCTGGCGCAGTACAGTTTGCTGTCTTTGCAATGTTAGCTTATTACACCAATCCACAAGTGATTGGTGTACTTGCTATAATAAACGTGTTTTTAGCGATTGCCTATCTTGTACAAGATATGGGATTGTCTAACTATTTCATCTACAAACAAACATTAACTCGTTCAGAAAGCTCGGCATTGTACTATACAAACGTATTTTTAGGAGCTGGTGCTGGCGGGCTAATTGCGTTAATTGCTTTGCCAGTTGCAAATTTTTATGAGTCAAAAGATATAGCCGAAAGCTTATACATAATGGCTTTTAACTTTGTTCTGTTAGGCCTAAGCGCACAGTATCAAGCTAACTTTATAAAATCAGAAAAGAACGTCGCACTCGCTAAAATAGATATTGTGACTAAGCTTTGCTTATTAATTTTTACCTTTGGTTTTATAAAAATAGGCATACCGAGTATTTTCCCTTACCTGTATGCATTTTTAGCTACTAACAGCTTAAGATATATGCTGTTTTTGTTTTTTGCAGAAAAGTCATGGCACCCTACATATAAAGTTGACTTTACAATCGTTAAACCTGCACTTGCATTTGGCGGTTTTCAAATGGGTTCACAAATTTTGAATCAAGTTAGAGCGCAGTTAGATCAACTGATCATTGGTAAATTAATGGGGGTTGAGGTTCTAGGACTGTATTCATTTGCAAAAGAATTACTTATGCAGCCAATTAAGTTCATTAGGATCCTTATTGCTAGGCTGGTTTACCCAAAGCTTGCAAAATTACAGGACCAAGGCAAACAGTTTTACGATACTTTTGAGCGTTCAGTAAGGCTCTTAACGGCGATGAACAGTGCTGTGTATCTCATCTTCCTTGGTGGACTCACTCTTGCGGTGTGGTTGTTCTTTGAACAGTATCAGCAGTCAATACCTCTCTTATATGCTTTATTTATAATTGGTTGTGTTGCACCGTTTGGCTCATTGCTTGGGATGGCAGCTCAAGCCAAAGGTAATACAAAAATAGAGTTCCAGTGGAACCTTCTCTCATCATCAATCAGCATTTGTGCGTTGTTAATATTGACTCAGCTGAAAAGCATCAGTTTGTTTGCCTTTGGGGTTGCAGCATTACAAATGATTATGACTGCAAGTGCGTTATTCTTCTTTAGTAAAGGGGATAGCGGTTTACCCAAAAGAACATATCTTTTCATGTTCTTAATGAATGTGCTCATGTATTTGACGGTAAATGGGTTGTATCAGCTGTTTTTAAACTAAGTTTAATACAACCCTGGGCATAAATTACTTTTTCCTGTATTAGCTAATCTATGGGTTGTATTAATAGTTCAGACAGCTTTTGCTCATTAACTAAGCTACTTAAATAAAGAGTTGGCTTATCATCAAAAGAGATAACAGAAAGTCTTATATCTTCAGCAGAACTCGACTGTAACAGCTCACTTTGCCAAGTAGAGCTTGTAAATTTGCGTTTAATTACAAAAGCCCCCTCATTTTTTACTGCATAGTAAATAGCAATAGAGTCTTCATCTGTGGTGATATCTAAAGTTGAAAAAGTAGTATTGTTGCTAGATGAAAGTACAACTTCAGGCTTGCTCCACTTACCTTGTTCCCAGCGAGTTAACTTAATTTGATGTTTAGAAGCGTTAATTTCTCTGTACGCGACACAAGGAGAGCAGTATGTACTATCTACAACTAATTTGGCCATTTGAATATAAGCATCTTTATTTGGAGATGAACTTTCATAGATCATGTTAGGGTGGCTTTGAATGTTTTCTAGAGAGACTGGTGGGGTAATTAACGAGCCATCTGCAAAGTAAAAAGATTGGGTATTTTCATTATATGTGATGTAGCTACCATAATACCTTTTGGCACTTGTCGTATTTATAGACCACTGCCATAAAATGTGAACAACCCCATAACGATCAATATAGATGTCATCTGGGTAAACAGGCGCATCAAAACCGTGTTTACTTTTAGTATTTTCTGCAAAAGTAGAAACCTTGCTCCATTTTTTAAGCTGGTGTTTCCACAAATAAAGCTCACCAGCACCTTCATAATTAACTATGTCAGCACGAGGAATTATGTGAGGTAAATTTCGAACAATAAGATAAATATCGCCAGACGTACTTGTAGCTGCAATGGGATAAGTAAACCTTCCTTGGTTTTTGAAGTTATACTTTAGTTCCAACTCTTCTGAAGATTGTAAATTATTAAAGTAGCAACAGCCTTCGATATCGTTATGCATGTCAGCAAATAGGTGGACAACACCACTGCCATCAACAGCAATACTGGGCTGCTTGTGGCCAAAATTATCACAGCTCCTCCATAACTTGCTGTGTTCCTGTGCATTCAGGTATTGCCAATTTTCTTCATTGTTTTTAAACGCGACAGTTACATAATGTGTACTGTTGCTTTCGCATTTACTACTTAGTTCTCCCTCGCTGTTAAAGGCGATATATAATGTGTCGTTAGCACTAGCTATAGGTTTCCACCACCCAGCCCTATTAGAGTCATCAATAGCAAAAGTAGTGATCTTTTCATCTACTTGAGCTTTTTGAGTTATATTTGCTGTTAACTCACTATCTGTGAGTTTTTGGCTTTCTGAGTTACAGCCAGGTATTAGCAGTAAGATAATAAATATGTGTACGCACTTATTTATGATAAGCATGGTAAATCCCTTAAGTAGATTCCAAGACTAAAGGTTGAATATTAGCCTAAATGTAGCAGGGCTAATTGATGCTTGATAGGTACAGAGAGATGAAAATAAGGATTGTTGTTAAAAGCCTTTAAAATTAAACAATAACTAAAATAAGAGCACTTTCACGTAAGGCATTAATTATTGATAAGCCACATTAGGCTTACTTAGTTTCGATTGCTTTTTTATCAATGTATTGATGTAAGAGGTTAAAGAGATTAAAAAACAAGACCAAAGTGCAGAACGATAAGCATCTATTGGCGTGCCAGTAAATGAATATAAAGAGGCGGCAACAAAAGCGATGTGACAAGCAATGCTTAGTTGAAAAGTCTGAAAGTTTAAAAGGCCATTACGGTAAAGCTTGGTAGCATTAATACAAACAGCAAGCGAGTACCAATAGAAGGTGATAATCACACTTAAAAAAGCGATAAGGCCAAACATTCCATAGCGGAAAAGATAATCTAAATACGAGTTTTCAATAATAAACCCTTCAAGAGCTAAGGGTGAACCTTTATACCAATACTTTAGGCTTTCAGTAAGCGCAATAATGGTTTGATTAGTTCTTGTTGATGTTGAGCCATCTAATTTACCTTCAAGTGATAGCTCAATAAAACGTGTTACATAATCAAGATTGACCTCAAAATAGAGAACCAAAAAAACCAAAAGTGATAGTAAAGCAGCCATACTAAAGAGTATTTTATTAGCAATACCCAGTCTTAAAATAGCAGATAAGAAAGTAAAATAGAGTAAAATTAAAACGGTTGCTAAATAACCTGTTTTAGATTGCGATAAGAAAATAGCGAGCAACGCAAAAATAATTAATATGAATGCACTAAATCGACTTTTACCCAAGAAAAACTCAATGATCAAAATAGCTAAAAAGAAGCTCAAAAAGTAGCAAGTTATATAAACCCAATCAAATGTTCCTGGCGCTCTTACGCCAAAGCCTTCATACACTTCTTTAGAGTTAAAAAGCATTAATACAGCTATGTCGCCAAGAATAATTTGCAAAGCGATAAAAGCTAACTGCATTAAAAAAATAATCAATAAAGTGCTTTTGATTCTAGCTGAATCTGTTAAATCAAAATGTGCCGTTAAAAACGAGTAAAAAAATACGACAAAAAGAAAGAGCAAAAAGGGCTTTATAAGTACTGAAACATGAAAAAAAGAAAAGCTCGGCACATTAAAACTAAATGTAATGAGCATGGCAATTAAAGGAAAAAAGTATATATAGGCTACATTAGGGACCTTGATAGTTGTTCTTGTTGCAAACGTTACTATCAGAAAATAACCCAACATGACAAAAAAGAACGTTTTTTGCGCAGTGTGCTCATCTAAACCTGGAACAATATAAGTTGGCCAGTAGCAAAGTATAAACAAGGTTGATAGCGTTAGCCATTGTGCCGTGCTTATAGCTGAATTACTTTTTTGCTGCATGGGTCCTGATCATCGTGCTTAAGTAAGAAAAAATAAACTTAGGGTAAACCTTTAACACTCTATCTCGTACATGTTTATGCATCACTATACGTTGTAACCAGCGTAAACCAAATTTTTTGATTAATGGATGATAATAATCAGGCTTAATAGATGTTTGGGTTAAAAAGCCTCCACAGGTAATGATGACAGCCGGGTGCTTTAAGTTGTCTTTCAAATATATAGAAAAGCGTTCTTGATACGGAGTCCCCATACCAACAAGAACAACATCAATATCGAGCTCATTTAAGTCGGAGGCTGTTTGCTCATTGCTTTCAATATAGCCATTGCGATGATAAACCACATTTAAGCTAGGATATTGTTGCTTTAATACTGTAACCGCAAGGGTGTTTTCTTCTTCAGTTGCGCCAATAATTGCGATTCTTTTATTTGTATCAGCGACTGATTGTAAAAATGTACCTGCAATTGAACTGTAATCAAAACTTGCTCGTGTGATCTTAGGCAAAAATAGGTTGTGTAGGTGGCAAAGCAAAGAGCCATCCGAAAAATAATAGTCTACACCGTCTATCAAGTTGTCATCTTTTGCCACTTCATAATATGAAAAAGGGTTCAAAAAAGAGATAACAGTTGAACGCTTCGATTCAAAGGCTTGATGACTTGTTTGCGTGAAAACCTCACCAGAGAGGAGCTTTGTATTTAAGTTTTGATTCATAATATTGATTTAAATAATGAGTAGTAATTGGCAGCAGCAGCCTCAAGCAAAAAGCTACTCACGTCTGGAGAAGCAAGTTGTTCAGATTTATCATCTTCAAACGCATTTATATAGTCGGCAAATTTATCTTTGTCTTCAAAATTCGCCAAATAACCAGATTTTCCGTTGGCGGTTAATTCTTTTGGGCCATACCGGCAATCAAATGCGATTATTGGCGTTTGCAAGAATGCCGCTTCAACTAATACAGTAGGAAGCCCCTCCCAGCGTGAAGGAAGTAAAATTGCTTTTGCATGTTGAATATATTTATAAGGGTTATCCGTAGCACCATGAAGAATAATGTTATTGCTCAGTTGCTTCTCAGCAATTAGAGTTGTTAATAAGTCACGGTCTGGGCCATCACCTAAAATAACCACTTTTATGTTCTCATGTCGCGTTTTTACATCAGCAATAATATCAACTAAAAAGTCGTAGCCTTTTTGAAAATGCAATCGTCCTACACATACATAGTAATCGGAATACTCAACACTCTCTTTAGCGCGGTTTATAAGGCTAGGATCAAGCACAGGATTATAGATTCTTATTAAATCTTGTTTTCTTGCAACGTTAAAGTCGGTTAAGTTATCTTTGATCCCTTCAGAAACACATACAATTTTATCAACTTGGCGATACAAGAGAGTTGCAGCTAAACGTCGTAAAACGTTTTTAAGCTTTCCTTCTTGAGGTAGGTTAATTGGCACGTGCTGTACCGCAACTGTTTTGATATTTCTGGGTGCCACAAAAGCAAACCGAGATAAACCACCTTTAGTAAATACAATCAGGTCAGGGCTAAGTTGAGAAACACAGTGACGAAAACCGCTAAAATCAAACCGACCTGCTAATTGATGTATATGTCCTAAATGTTGGTATCGATCATATAGTTCACCTTGGGTATTAAGGCAGATGATAGAAATTGAGCAATCATGATATTGTTTAAGCCCAATAATAAGTTGCTCGGTGACGCGTTCAACACCACCTAATGAAAAGTCTTCTAAAACAAAAGCAATATGCATTTTGGCTATTTTCCTAATATTTTTTTGATGTTATGGAAAATAGAATACTTATAAATATCACTGTGCGAGCGGAATAATAAATTGATAGGCACCCAATCGCCTTTAATGATAGCTTGCCAACATTGCATGGCATTAGCTTGCTTTCTATTGAGTAAAGAAGCATGTTTATCTAGAAATTGTTGAAAGCCGATTAACCTGTTAGGTGAACGAGTTATGCTTACTTCACTTTGCTCTTCGTGTTGCAAGTAGGTCGACTCGGGAAGCTTTAAGCCTTTACCAAACTGTTTAAAAAATCGTACCCATGTGTCGTAGTCTTGCCATGCTTTAAACCCAGCATCAAAACCACCAATTTGTTTTAATTTTTCAGTTTCACAAAACAATTGATTGCCGACTTTATTAACAACTAGTAAATCATCGAGAGTTAGCTCACCAACAAAAAAAGTGTGTGGAGTTTGTTTGTCGCCTTTGCAAATAGTGACAGGTGTACAGAGCGATGTGTATTCTGCTTGCCAATTTTCTAAAAAATAAGATAAGCGGTTAGCCGTAAATTCATCATCGTCATCAAGGCCAGTAATAAACTCACCTTTGGCATTTTGAATCGCTAAATTACGAGCCGCACAGGCGCCTTTAGCTTCTTCATGGTGAAACACACGAACTCGACTATTTTGTTCTGCCAGTTTATCTAGGTAAGCACGAGTGCTATCTTTAGAGCCATCATTTACGATTATCAGCTCCCAATTAGCGTAGTTTTGATTAAATACGCTTTGCACGGCTCTTTTCAGGTTTTCAACTCTATTATGAGTTGGCATGTATATAGTAACTAGTTCGCTCACTTAGCGGCCTCTGTAAAATCTGATTAAGCCAATAAAACAGCCTAAAATGCCAGCTAGTAAAATGCTAACAACTACAATTAAAGCACGTCGAGGGCCCGACTTTTCTTCAGCGACAATAGCAGGATCTAACGTTGTAAAAATATACTCGCTTTTTATTTCGGTTAGCATTTTGTTTTTCGTTTGCTCTTCAATTAAGCGATAAAACATTGAGCGCATGTCAGCAACGTTAGTTTGTTGTAGCTTTTCTTCGAGGTATTTTATGCTCTTATCTGACTGCTCTATGTCAAATTTTTGCATTTGATTGTTTATGTCTTTAATAATGTTTTCAACAACAAATTGCGCAGTTTTAGGCGAGGGGTGTTCATAAGTGATACTGATTAAACCGCCACGCACTTTTTCAATAATAAGGTTTTCAGTAAGTACTTTATAGGTTCGCCATTCAAGGCTTACTTCATCAGATAGCTTAAAAGTTTGGCTATTTGCATCATAAATTTCATCGTTGTAAGTAACGGTATTGGTTTCTTTATTCCAGCTCTCTACAGCTAAAATATCAACGGTGAGGTTATGCTTATTGATAAATGAATATAAAAACTCTTTTGTGAGGATTTTTGCTTGTGCAACTTCGGTTTTAAAGCCTTTGCTATCTAGCCCACCTAAACCGGCAAGTGTTGCTAAGCCATCAAGTTGTGACCCCATTTCACTACTATTGCCTTGTAGGCTTTCGGTAGGGGCTAATAAAGCTTCAGAGCGATACACATTAGGCGTATTAATTGCTACAAGAACAGCAATAACGGCTGCAATCAAGCACATAGCAATAATATAGATTTTGAAAGACCAAATAGAGGCGATTATCTCACCTAACTCTGGGGGAGAAACAACATTGTTATTAGCGTCTTTATCGAGCATCTGTTCAAAACCTTTTGGCACATATCTAGAATTTTAACTTGCGAATTATACCTAACTTTCTTGAGGTTACTAGTAGCGGTCACTAAGCAAGAGTAATTAAGCAAAAACATAAACTGATCATGTAATGTGTAATTAATCTGCATAATCCGTTATTCGAAGTGGCTAAAGATTAAGCATCTGCTAAAATGAAACCCTAAAATGTAACGTGTTTACAAATTCGTCGGTAATAACTACAAAATGTTTACACTTTTTATGCTTACATGTCGTTAGTAATCCAAATTTTTGCTTTGTTTGTAAATCTTTAATAGTGCCAAGGATAAAATTGGCGCGGGGGAAACATGGACTTTTTCTTAGCTGTTCTGTCTTCTTTTGCTTTTTCGCTTGTAGCCATAAAAGTACTAAGACCATTTGCAATACGTTTTGAACTCGTAGACAAGCCTTGTGCAAGAAAACAGCATAACGGGCATGTTCCTCTAATTGGTGGAATAGCCGTTTTTTGCAGTGTTGTTTTATCGAGTAGTATTTGGTTGCCTGTAGATGTTGAGCTGGTTAGTTATTTATCGGCCGCAGGGTTAATGGTGATGTTGGGTGTTGTTGACGATAAACACAGCTTGAGCGTTAGGTTTAGGGTTGGTTTTCAGTTATTAATTGCCACCTTTATGATTGTTACCATAGATAGTTATTTAATAAATCTAGGAAACTTATTCTCATTTGGTGATGTAAACTTAGGCTATTTTGGGTTAGTTATTACTTACATCGCTGTGGTTGCCATGATTAATGCGTTTAATATGGTTGATGGCATAGACGGCTTACTCGGTGCAATGGCAATTAACACGATGGCATCTATTGCATTGTTACTGACAATAAAAAATCAAGAAAACCTATTCACTATTTTAATTATCTTCTCGCTCATTCCTTATCTAATTTTTAACCTTGGTGTATTTGGCACTCGTTACAGAAAAATATTTATGGGCGATGCGGGGAGCATGTTTATAGGTTTCACCGTAGTTTGGTTGCTTGTTATAAATACGCAAGGTGAAAATACTGGGTTTAGGCCTGTAACCGCGTTATGGATAGTGGCCGTTCCTTTGCTTGATATGGCTGCCGTTATTCTTTACCGAATTCGAAATGGACGTTCACCATTTCATGCAGACCGCCAGCACTTACATCATGTTTTACTTCGTTTAGGTTTATCTTCGAGAAGTACACTGTTACTTATATTCTTGCTTAGTGTGGCGTTTTCTATGGTGGGAATTTATGGAGAACAACAAGCTGTGAGTGAGTCTGTCATGTTTTTTAGCTTTTTATGCCTTTTTATTGTTTATTGCGCAGTGCTAAATAATATTTGGCGTATAAATAAGTTCGCAAAAAGATTGTCACTAAAAATAGTCCGTTACAGCAGGCAAGCTAAACCAATTAAAAAAGGAAATATCTGAATTTGTTAAACCGAGTTGTCTTTCCTTACGGTCCAGTTGCTCGGGGTATCGTTCTTGTATTACAATGCTCTGATTTTTCGGTTCTGGTTTCATAACACTCGGGTTAACTCTACTAATGCCATTTGAAATATTGTCTTTTATATTTAGTGCGTTTTTTATCACTTATTTACAGGTCTGGCTTGCAAAGCCAATCGCTTTCAAATGCGGATTAGTTGATAGACCAAATCACAGAAAATTACACGAAGGATCAGTCCCTTTAGTAGGAGGGATTTGTGTTTTTATAGGCATAAGCCTAAGTGTTATTATCTTTTTGCCGATGACAGTAGAGGTTGTGTCTTATATTTTGTTATCGGGTTTAATGGTAACAATAGGTGTAGTAGACGATTACAAAGACATTTCTGTTAAACCTAGGCTATTAACTCAAATAGCTATCGCGCTAGCAATGGTATTTTTTCTAGACTATAAGCTTTCGTCTTTAGGCAATCTATTTTCAGATACAAACATTCAACTTGGTTATTTTTCGGCTGTATTCACGGTACTTGCTGTAGTCGGTTGTATTAATGCATTCAATATGGTCGATGGCATCGACGGCTTAGTTGGGGTTTTATCTCTTATAGCCTTTACTGCACTTGCCTTTTTATTATTCAGAGCAGGGATTCAATGGTATGTGTTATGTGTATTTTATGTAGGTGCCATAGCCGCATACCTAATGTTTAACCTTAATTGGCCAATTAAGAAGTATAAAAAAATATTTATGGGCGACGCAGGCAGCATGCTAATCGGGTTTACTATTATTTGGCTTTTATGTATTGGCACTCAATCAAAAGAACCTGCTCTTGCCCCAGTTACTGCGCTATGGATTATTGCGGTGCCATTAATTGATATGGCTGCAATTATGATCCGAAGAATCCGTAAAGGTGACTCACCATTTAAACCTGACCGTGAACATTTACACCATATATTTATGCGAGCAGGTGCAACACCAAAGCAAACATTGTTTTTAATTGCCGGGCTTTCATTATTAATGACCTGCTTAGGTATTTACTTAGAACAAGTAAGCGAAACAATCAGTTTGCTAGTCTTTTTAGTTGTGTTTTTTGTATACAGCTACCTGATTACTCATATTTGGAAAGTGTTAACATTTATGAGAAAGCTAAGAAAGAAAACTACCGAGTAGAAATAGCCATAAGTTTTCAGCTGTCAGTTTGAAGCTAAACGGTGTTGTTTGTAGAGCTTTGACAAAAGCCAGCTCGTAGGTGGTACTTTAGTGCCGAAAATATTTGCACAAAGAGAAGTGAACGAGAAAAGAATGAGGAAACCAAAACATTACTTTCTCTAAAGCGCAGCGTCTCATAAGCTCATTGTGATAGTTAGGTCTTCTCTGTGTAGTGCGCAGAGCCTCTGTGCCCTCTGTGGTTCAATAATTCTTTTGCACAGATAGCTCAGAAGCAGCAGAACAAATACGCAATTCAAACTTAATAACACTTTTAATGAACTATCCTCTAAAGCGCAGCGCTCTCTTATCCTCTTTGTGAATATTGTTTTTTGGCTCTTATTTTCTATGTGAGTAATTGCTTAAAGCTACCTAATCCAAGATTCATCACCTAAAAATTGTAACCAAATCGGAAATAAGATTGATATTCTGGCCGTAAAAGATATAATTTAGCCGCTTTAAAGGATGTACATTACTAAAGGGAAGGTTAACTTTTAATCAAAGTTACAAATTAGGCTGCCTCTTCCAATAAATACGTCTTCATAATTTTGCAATACTTTAGTATAAAAAAGTGCAAAATAGTAAAAATTTATAGTACCTAATTAATTTTAAACACCGGCTAGATTCAACATGTACAAAGCCTTAGAAGTGTTGAATTACTTATGCGGGAATTATATCGGCCTGTTTGGTTTGTTAACTTGCGTATAACAAGCTCGCATGCTTTAATTAGCCAGCTTAAGCTAGCAAACGTTAATCAAAATACAACAATCTTTTGGGAAGAAGAATGGCGTTCAAATTTAAACTCCTTTTAGCATCTTTGTCTATTATCACAGTGAGTGGTTGTACGATTATTCCGGGTAGTCACTACGAAGGCATTGACTCAGGTGATCAAGTCGAAAATTTAGAAAAAGACCTCGAAAAAGTTAATATCCAAATTATTGACTCTTCATTAATAAATCAACAAAAAGCAAACAACAAAAAAGTTAGCCAACCTAATAGCTTAGCCGGTGTAAATGTAAGCGATTATGAATACAAATTAGGTGTAGGTGACGTATTAACGATTGGCGTTTGGGATCACCCAGAATTAACCATTCCTGCCGCAGTACAACGTACTGCAGAGTTCGACGGCTTCCGTGTACAAACAGATGGCACGATTACATTTGCCTATGCACCAAACATTAAGGCAGCTGGCCGCACAGTTGCACAAGTACGCCAAGACCTAGCTAAACGCCTAAGTCGCGTAATTGAAGACCCACAAATCGACGTAAAAGTAGTTGGTTTTAGAAGCCAAAAAGCTTACGTAACAGGTGAAGTAGAAAACCCAGGTGTTTACCCGGTAACTGAAATTCCACTTACGCTAATCGATGCTTTAAACCAAGCGGGTGGTTTAACAGACCGCGCTGATTGGCGCACAGTTACGTTTACTCGTGGTGACAAAACAGAAGAAATCAAACTAGACGATTTTTACGCTCATGGTGATATTTCGCAAAACCGTTTATTAAAGCATGGCGATATTGTGCATGTTAATCGCGACGATAAACAAAAAGTATATGTACTAGGCGATATTCAAAAAGCAGGCACAGTAAATGTTGACCGCTACGGCTTAAACCTAGCACAAGCACTTAGTGATACTGGCGGTATTAGAGAAGCAACAGCAGATGCAAATGGTATTTTTGTATTACGTAAGCGCGACTTAGAAAAAGACGGCATTATTGCTGATGTTTACCAACTTCACGCAAAGAATGTAGCTGCACTAGTACTTGCTGAGCAGTTTGAATTACAACCACGCGATATTGTGTATGTTACATCAGCACCGCTTGCGCGTTGGAACCGTGTAATTAGCCTATTATTACCTTCAGTATCAACAGTTGACTCTGTTAACGATATTTCGAATAACAACTAAGGTTAAGTATGTTTGACTCAGTATTAGTAGTATGTGCAGGTAATATTTGCCGTAGCCCAACTGCCGAGTATGTACTTAAAAGTAAGTTGCAAGGTAAGAACATTGCGGTATCGTCGGCAGGTTTAACTGCATTAGAAGGTAAACCAGCCGATGCAATGGCACAAAAGCTGACTCAAGAGCAAGGTATTGATATGTCGGCCCATGCTGGCCGACAAATTAGCTCGTCGTTAGTTATGCAAAACAGCGTAATTTTGGTGATGGAAAAACGCCACTTAGACGACCTATGCTCGCGTTACCCACAAGCGCGAGGCAAAACCTTTTTGCTAGGAAAGTGGATTGGCGACAAAGAGATCCCCGATCCTTACCGCCAAAGCGAAGAAGCATTTAAACATGTGTACGACCTAATCGATAGCGCCTGCAGCGCTTGGCAAAAGTATTTATAAGGAAACTTGCATTAATGAATGCTCAGCCTTCTAGCCTGTCTGGTAATAAATCCGGCAGTGCAAACACACAAAACTCTCAAGAAATCGATTTAATGGCGCTAGTAGGCGCCTTACTCGATCGTAAATATTTTATCGCTGCAGTTACTGCTGTATTTATGCTGGTGGGTGCTATTTACGCTATGTACGCAGCGCCAGTGTACCAAGCAAGCGCGATGATACAAGTTGAAGACAGCAGTGCATCGGTACCTGGTTTTGATGACATGAGTGGTATGTTCGAGAGTACCTCTGCGGCGGTAACCGAAATAGAGCTACTTAAATCGCGCTCAGTAATTGGTGAAGCGGTAGATACCCTAAATCTAGATGTAATTGTAGAGCCAAAACTATTCCCTATGATTGGTAACCGCGCATTCAGAAGTTTTAAGCCGCAGTCACCAGGTGAATTGGCTGAGCCAAGCTGGGGCGCTAGCTCATATGCTTGGGGCGGCGAAAGCATCGACGTTTTTAGATTCGATGTGCCAAGTTTTAATGTAGGTACAACGTTTATTATTGTTGCTCTTGAGAATAATCAAGTTGAACTGCAAAACGAAGATGGCGACACCATATTAACTGGTCATGTTGGTCAAGAGCTTTCTAACGGAATTATTGATTTAACTATTCGTAGTATTAACGCACGCCCAGGTACTGAATTTACAATTACTAAACGCGACCGCTTAAATACAATACTTGACCTGCAAGCGGCGATTGGTGCCAGTGAAAAAGGCAAAGACTCGGGCATTATTACCCTAACGTTACAAAGCGAGAGTGCCCAATACGCCGAAAAAGTACTAGATAAAGTAGCCTCTATTTATGTGCGCCGTAATATTGACCGAAACAGCGCAGAAGCACAAAAGTCACTCGAGTTTTTAGAAGTACAATTACCAGAGGTTAAAAAGCAGCTAGAGTATGCCGAAAAACGTTTTAACGATTACCAAATAAAGCAAAAGTCGGTAAACATTACCCTAGAGACCCAAGGTGTACTTGAACAAATTGTAGAGCTAGAAACTAAACTACAAGAGCTAGAACTAAAACGCCTTGAGTTAAGCCGTAAATTTAAAGAAAGCCACCCAACGTACCAAGGGGTGCTAGAGCAAATTGAAGCGGTAGAAAAACAAAAGAAAAACCTAACTGGCGAAGTAACTAACTTACCATCGACTCAACAAGAGCTATTACGCTTAAAGCGTGATGTTGAAGTAAGTAACCAAATTTACACTATGCTATTAGGTAAAACGCAAGAGCTAGACATTGTGCGTGCAGGTACGGTAGGTAACGTACGTATTATTGACCGCGCAGAGGTTAACTTATCTAAGCCAGTTAAGCCTAAAAAAGCATTAATAGTGGTAATGGCAACCATGCTGGGCGGCATGTTAGCAGTAGCCATAGTATTAATACAAAAAGCTATTCATAAAGGTATTGAAGACCCAAGCGAAATTGAAGGCCTTGGTTTACCTGTGTATGCAAGCGTACCGTTTTCTGATCACCAAGATAAGCTGGTGTCGTTTGGTAGAATGAAAAACCGTAAAACAACACAAGCTAACACCATATTAGCGGTAGAAAACCCAGCTGACTTATCAATAGAAGCTCTGCGTAGCTTACGCACCAGCTTGCACTTTGCGATGATGGAAGCTAAAAACAACGTAATTGCAATATCGGGCCCAAGCCCAGGTGTGGGTAAATCGTTTGTATCGGTTAACTTAGCAACGGTACTGGCACAGAGTGATAAAAAAGTGCTAATTATTGATGCCGATATGCGTAAAGGTTACCTACAAAAATCGTTTAACGATAAATGGGAAAACGGCTTAAGTGACTTTTTATCTGGCCGTTTAGAGCTTAAAAATGTAATTAAGCAAACTAAGGTACCAAACCTACACTTAATTACTCGCGGGCAAATACCACCGAACCCATCTGAGCTATTAATGCATGAGCGCTTCTCTAAGCTAATTGACACCATTAAGCAGCATTACGATATTATAATTATAGATACGCCACCAATTTTAGCTGTAACCGACCCAGCTATTGTCAGCGCCCATGCAGGTAGTACCTTATTAGTCACACGTTTTGGCCAAAACCACCTTCGTGAGCTTGAGCTGACCCGTAACCGTTTTGAGCAAAATGGTATTGATGTGAAAGGTGTGGTGTTTAATGGCGTACTCAAAAAAGCCAGTAATGCCTATGGGTATTATGGTTATTACAACTATGAGTACAAGTCGAGTAATTAAACATGAAAGGTTCATGGTTGGTAAAGAAGGCTTACGTAATAATATTTTAGTTTCTAGGCTTCTTGAGACTCTAAAATTATGGCTGAAACATTAGTCACCTAAATAGCAGATTCAAATAGTGTTAGCATTAAAGTTACAAGGTGTTTGCACTGATTTAAAAAATTTAGTTTAAGAGAGTATTTAAAATGCATCATTCATTAACGGACCTAAAGATTGGCATAATTGGTTTAGGCTATGTAGGTTTACCACTGGCAGTCGAATTTGGCAAAAAATATCAAACTTTAGGCTTTGACATCAATCAAGGTCGCATTTCACAACTACAAAGCGGCCATGACACGACGTTAGAAGTAAGCGATGAAGAATTAAAACAATCACCCAACCTCAGTTATTCACATACAGTAAGCGATCTAGAAAGCTGTAATACTTACATTGTCACAGTACCTACACCGATTGATGAGCATAAACAACCAGATTTAACGCCGCTTATTAAAGCAAGCGAAATGCTAGGTAATGTTATTAAACAAGGTGACATAATTATATATGAGTCAACGGTTTACCCAGGCGCAACTGAAGAAGCGTGTTTGCCAGTAGTAGAGCAAGTTTCAGGTTTGAAATTCAACCAAGATTTTTTTGCAGGCTACTCACCTGAGCGTATTAATCCAGGCGATAAAGAGCATCGTGTTACTAATATTTTAAAAGTAACAAGTGGCTCAACCCCAGATATTGCAGAATTAGTAGACCAACTTTATAAGTCAATCATTACTGCGGGTACTCACAAAGCGAGTTCAATTAAAGTGGCTGAAGCTGCAAAGGTTATTGAGAACACTCAACGCGATGTGAATATTGCTTTAATTAATGAATTGTCGATCATTTTTAATAAACTAGGCATTGATACACTAGAGGTGTTAGAGGCGGCGGGAACTAAATGGAATTTTTTACCATTCCGCCCTGGTTTAGTTGGAGGGCACTGTATTGGTGTAGATCCATATTACTTAACACATAAAGCGCAAAGCGTAGGTTACCACCCAGAAATGATTTTAGCAGGACGCCGATTAAACGATGGTATGGGTAAGCATGTAGTGTCTGAGCTTGTTAAAAAAATGCTTAAAAAACGAATTCATGTTGAAGGTGCTAATGTACTCGTAATGGGTTTAACATTTAAAGAAAATTGCCCTGACTTACGGAACACAAAAGTGGTTGATATTGTAACGGAGCTTAAAGAATACAACATCAATGTAGATTTGGTTGACCCTTGGTGTTCAAATGAAGAAGCTGAACATGAATATGGTTTATCGCTTACCAACGAGTATAAACAAAACTACTATGATGCAGTTGTAGTTGCGGTTGGGCATAATGAGTTCAAAGAGATGGGTGTAGAACAAATACGAGCGTTAGGCAAAGAACAGCATGTGCTTTATGACTTAAAATATGTTTTACCAAAAGATTGCGTAGATATGCGTTTATAAAACCATCATCTAAATAACTCATGGGGCGTAAGCCCCTACCAATTTCATCAAGTAAATCTTATAGGATTTCCATGACTCGTTACGAACAGATCAAAACAGAATTACAAGCTGACACGAAAACTTGGCTGGTAACTGGTGTGGCAGGCTTTATTGGTTCAAACCTGTTAGAGCATTTATTAAAATTAAATCAAACAGTAATTGGTTTAGATAACTTTGCGACAGGCCATCAACATAATTTAGATGAAGTGCAAGGTTTAGTCACTGCTGAGCAGTGGGAGAAGTTTACTTTTATCGAGGGTGATATCCGCAATTATCAAGATTGCGAAAGAGCCTTAGCTAATAATGTTGACTATGTGTTACATCAAGCTGCATTAGGCTCAGTACCACGCTCTATTGCAGACCCGCTTACAACAAATGCTGCAAATATAACTGGCTTTTTGAATATGCTACAAGCAGCAAAAGAAGCTAAGGTAAAAAGCTTTACCTATGCTGCAAGTAGCTCTACATATGGTGACCACCCAGCATTACCAAAAGTTGAAGAAAATATTGGTAATCCACTATCACCTTACGCAGTAACAAAGTATGTAAATGAACTTTATGCAGGTGTTTATGCTCGTACTTATGGATTTAAAACAATAGGATTGCGCTATTTTAATGTATTTGGTCAGCGCCAAGATCCTAATGGTGCTTATGCTGCTGTAATCCCTAAATGGACAGCGGCTATGATTAAAGGTGAAGATGTTTATATAAATGGTGATGGCGAAACTAGCCGTGACTTTTGCTTTATTGAGAACACTGTGCAAATGAATATCTTAGCAGCAACAGCGTCTGATGAAGCAAAAGACCAAGTTTATAATGTTGCAGTAGGTGATAGGACAACTTTGAATGATTTGTATAAGGCAATACAATCAGCGTTAAGTGAGATTAATAATGTAAATAATGAAAAGCCAATATATCGTGAATTTAGAGTTGGTGACGTTCGCCATTCGCAGGCTGATGTGAAAAAAGCCATCAAATATTTAGGGTATTTTCCAGAGTTTAGAATTTTAGATGGAATAAATAAAGCAATTCCTTGGTATGCAGGAATTTTAAATTAAATGCCAATAGATTTAGGGCGTTTAATTAAACGCTTAACTAAAAGTAAAGATGGAAAAGTCCTAGCTAGTAACTTCGGTTATCTCCTGTTGTTCCAAATTGCTAGTTATGCTTTTCCATTAATAACACTTCCATATTTAGCAAAAGTACTTGGGGTTAATGGTTTCGGCAAGATAGCATTCGCGGCCGCTGTTATTTTGTGGTTTCGTACTATAACAGATTGGGGATTTAATTATACAGCCACTCGAGATCTAGCAAGGAATCGTGATAACCCTATAAGGTCAGCTCAAATCTTTTCTAATGTACTCTGGTCTAAAGTGTTCCTTAGTATTCTTTCATTTATTTTCTTATTACTCCTAATATATACAGTTCCATATTTTTATGAAAATAAAGAGATATTGATTTTTACGTTTAGTTTGATACCAGGGCATATTTTATTCCCTGAATGGTACTTTCAGGCTTTAGAAAGAATGAAGTATATAACAATTATAAATTTGATTTCTAAGGCTCTTTTTACAATATTGATTTTTATTGTAATAAAAGATAAAAGTGATTTTTTATTACAGCCTTTACTAGTTTCGACAGGCTATGCCGTTTCTGGTTTGTTTGCGTTATATATTATTGTAGTGAAGTGGAAAGTTAAAATCTACAAGCCAGAACCAAGAGTAATATTCAAGATGATAAAAGAAAGTACAAATGTTTTTATAATTAATTTCTTACCTAATATATATTATGGGTTTTCTACAGTGCTGTTAGGTTTTTTGAGTGGCCCTGCTGCTGTAGGTGTCTTAGATGCTGGGCGAAAACTTTTATCAATTTCAGAACAATTTATGCAGGTGGTTTCTAGAGTCTTTTTTCCATTTTTAGCGAGAAAAGCTGATAAGCATAAAGTTTATGTGAGAATACACCTTACTCTTTCCCTGTTTTTTTGTTCTATTTTGTTTTTATTTGCTCCAATTTTAATTGAACTTCTTCTAACAGAAGAGTTTCATTCTGCTGTAAATATTGTGAGAATAAGTGCATTCTCAATAATATTTTTATCATTTCGTAATATTTATGGAACCAATTACCTCATTCTTCACGGTTTCGAAAGAGAATCAAGGAATATAATACTATTTACTTCCATTTTTGGATTTTTGATTGCTTTTCCTTTAATTCATTACTATGGGTATCTTGGCGCTGCATTGACTGCGACTTTAACACATGCCTTGCAAGGTGGCTGTATGTACAGAAAGGCAAAAAAAGTTGAAATTTGGATAGAGAGAAAAAATGCTCGATGTTGATATGAAATTATTAATTACAGGCGATTTAGCTATTACTCGAAAATATAATGTTACTGAGAACCTAGATAAAGCTATAGTTGAGCTTTTTCAGGGATCAGATTTTAATATTGTAAACCTTGAGGCCCCAATCACCTCTTCTACGAGTAAAATAATAAAGACAGGACCGCATCTAAAAGCCGAACAAGAAAGTACGTTAGAACTTATCAAGCGTTTAAATATAAATGTTGCAGCGTTAGCTAATAACCATATAAAAGACTATAACGAGAGAGGTGTTTTAGATACACTTGATTTTTGTAAAAGAAATAATGTGCTTCCTGTTGGAGCTGGCGCAGACTTAAGTGAAGCTTCTCGTACCAGGGTTATATGTAATAATAAAGTTAATGTTGCTTTGGTGAATATTGCAGAGAATGAGTGGGCTAGCGCTGAAGAAGACTCCGCTGGCGCTAATGGTATGGATTTCATAAAAGATCTGAAAAGAATAAGGCAAGCAAAACAAGATTATGATCATGTGATTGTTATTGTACATGGAGGTCATGAGTTTTATTCCTTACCTAGCCCAAGGATGAAAGAGCAATATCGATTTTATGCCGAATGTGGCGCTGACCTCGTTGTTGGCCACCATACTCACTGCGTAAGTGGGTATGAAATCTACCAAAGTGTACCAATATATTATAGTTTGGGTAATTTTTTGTTCACTGAAAAAAGCAAAAATAATGATTGGTATGATGGGTTGATACTAGAAGTTGAATTTATTAATGGAAAGTTAAAAACAAATATCCACCATGTTATGCAAGAAAAGTCAAATTATAAACTTATTCTGCCTAATAATGGTGTAAATAAAGTGTTAGAGAAGGTAGAGGAATTATCCACTGTTATTACTGACAATGCACTCTTAAACAGGTGTTGGGATGATTATGTTCAAACTAGAAGTAAGGCTTATTTAAACTATTGGTCACCCAAAGTTTTTATAAAAAATAAGCTATTAAGTATACTTTTAAATAAATTAAAAATAAACTTTTCGAATATTAAAGGTCTTTCATATTATTATAATCTAATACGGTGTGAGGCGCACTGTGATTTATCTAAAGCTGTAATAAAGGGAAAGCTTAAAAAATGAAAATAGCAATTCATCATAGAGAGGGGAGTTTTTCTGACCGTTGGATTATTTTTTGCGAAAACAATAATTTAGACTTTAAAGTTGTAAATGCGTTTGATAATGACATAATTGAGCAGGTAAAAGGGTGTGATATTTTCCTATGGCATCACCACCATAACTTGTTTAAAGATGTTATAACTGCAAAAAATATACTATATGCCCTTGAGCATTCAGGTGTCAAAGTTTTTCCTAACTTTAAAACTGGTTGGCACTTTGATAATAAAGTTGCTCAGAAATATTTATTCGAGTCTATTAATGCGCCAGTAGTGCCTAGTTATGTATTCTATGATAAGAAAAGTGCATTGAAGTGGTGTGAAGAAACGTCTTTCCCAAAAGTTTTTAAATTAAAAGGGGGGGCGGGGGCTGCAAATGTAAGGTTAGTAGAAAGTAAGAAGCATGCACAAAGACTCATCAAGCAGGCTTTTGGTAGAGGTTTTCCACAGTTTAACAGAGTTACGCATTTAAAAGACACTATAAAGAAATATAAATCAGGCCAAAACAACTTATTTTCAGTCGTTAAGGCTTTATTTAGAATGATAGTAATGTCGGAATTTGCGAAACAATATCCCCCAGAAAAAGGTTATATCTATTTTCAAGATTTTATAGCACAGAATGACTCTGATTTAAGAGTTATAGTTATTGATAGTAAGGCATTTGCTGTTAAAAGATATGTTCGAGATGGTGACTTTAGAGCTTCTGGCAGTGGAGTTAAAGCTTATGATAGAGAATGTATTGACCTCAAATGCATTAAGATCGCATTTGAAGTAAATAGTGTTATAGATTCTCAGTCAGCTGCTTTTGATTTTATTTGGGATGAGAATGGAGTGCCTTACATGGTTGAGCTTAGTTATGGTTTTGCTATAGACTTCTATGATCCATGCCCAGGCTATTGGGATGAGAATCTTAAGTGGCACTCAGGCTCTTTTATTCCTCAAGAATGGATTATAAAAAGTCTGCTTAAATGATTTCACCCTCGAGTTAATTTCGAGATGTTTTTATGTAGCTACAGTTTACTGGCGAGTAGTTACTAGTAGTATTTCAAATAAGAATTATCATGCTATTAACTAACTGTTCAATAGATAGAAAGCTAAGTGTAAAGTTGTTTTACTTTTTACTTTCTTTTTCTATTTCTTTTATTATATTTTTATTCTTTTCAAGTATCAATGGTTATTTAGAAGCTAGTATAGATAGGAATAGTTATCTCCAATCCTTTGCTAGGGGGCAAACTTTTTTTGATTATTTTGATGAGCACTCTATTCTTACGTACTTTACAAGGGAATGGCTTTGGAATGAAGGTGGAGAACTTTTAGTTAGTTATATTGGTAGTGCCGACCTGTATTTGCTTTTAATATCTTTTATTATATTGCTGGTTTTTATTTCTTTCGTTATATATAAAACAAACTTATTTTATATAGTTTTTATTATAAATCCACTGTTCATTGATCTTGCCTTTTCTCAAGTTAGAATTGGTGTTGCATTTGTTTTTCTTTCTTTAGCTTATATTCTTCGGCAGAAAAAGTTTTTATTAGTGACTTTTATATTGATGAGCTTATCTATCCATACATCTTCTGTAATTTTTGTTTTAGGGTATTTTTTAATATATATTTCAGGGCATTATACTGATTTAAGTCAGGGGGGTAGGTTTAATTATGTGGTACTTGTTGCATTTGTTGCATCCTTTATGATGGGCCCGATGCGAGAAATTATTTTAACATTCTTAAACGATAGGAGAGCAGAATATCCAGATGTATCTAGTGGTATTATGTATATGTCTTATTGGATAGTACTTTTGTTTACTTTTATGATAGCTAAAAGTAAGGTTTACTTAGATAACTTATCTCTCTTTGCAATTTTTATATTATCGGTAGCTTGTTTTAATGTTGTTTTTGGTTTCTATAGTGTCCGTTTTATTGCTGTAGGGTTACCTTTTTTCGCATACGCTATTCATAAATCTTTACATCCTCTTACATTAAAGGTCTACATGCTTATCGCATATAATTCCTTCAATATTTTACTATGGTATTACTGGGTATTAAAATTTTAACGTTGTTGGTAGTTTATGGAAACTAAAAAGTGTACATTTTTTGTTAGCTCACTTTCAGGTGGTGGAGCTGAAGCTGTCTGTATAAATATTGCGAATGGGTTGGCTGAAAGGGGGTGGGATATTGATTTGATTATACTGAATTTAAATAATCCAGATTATATTTCCCGAATTTCAAGTGATATTAATCTTGTTAACTTTAAAGTCAGTCGTGCGCGATACGCTTTACCAAGTATTATAAAATATATGTTAAAAGTGAAACCTAAGAAAATTCTTGTATTTAAGTATGAGTTAATTGACTTGACTATAATTGCTAAAAAGATTTTGAGGTCAAAGGTTTCTGTTATAGCTAGGAATATAAGTGTTTTAAGTGAAAGTCGAGCTTTAAATAAATATAATTTATTTGAGAAATTAACAAGGAAGTTTTTTGGAGTTCCAATAGAAAAAGTAGACTGGGTTATAAATCAGTCTTTTGAGATGGAAAAAGATTTAATTAGTGTTTACCCATCACTCACTCACAGAACTTCAGTCATTCATAATCCTGTTTCTTCTTTAATTGAGGAGTATAGAAGAAATAACCCTTTACCTAATAAAAATGATTGTAAATATATACTCTGTGTTGGCAGGTTGGAAAAAGTTAAAGCTTTTCATAATGCTATAATTGCTTTTTCTTTAATTTCTAAAAACTATCCGCAAATACGTTTGAAGATAGTTGGTAGAGGCAGTCTTGAAGGTGATTTGAGAGGGTTATGTCATGAATTGAATATATCAAATAAAGTTGATTTCGAAGGGTTCCAAAGAAATATTATACCTTATTTTTTAGGTGCTAGAGTTACATTGCTTACTTCATTATATGAAGGTTTTCCCAATGTCTTAATTGAATCATTAGTTTTAGGTACTCCGGTCGTTTCTTTTGATTGTCCTAGTGGCCCTAGAGAAATTCTAGATTATGGTCGCTGGGGTAGGCTAGTTACTCCTGGCGAAACCCAAGAGCTTGCAAATGCTTTGATGCAAGAGCTTGATTGTACTTCGCCAATTGATCTAAATGAAAGAGCAAACTTTTTTTCTGTTAGTAAAGCGATAAAGTCTTACGAGAGCGTTATCTTATCTGTTTAGTTTTTGAACTAACAGCTTAAAATTAGAGAATAAAAATGCATATTACTCATATTATTATAGGATTAAAAGTAGGTGGTGCAGAGTTAATGCTTGAGCGCCTAATTACCCAAACAAGTAATAAGAGCGGAGTCAAACATTCAGTAATTTCTTTTACTAGCTTGGGTGATATTGGTTTGAGACTCATAAATGCAGGAGTTGTTGTTAAAACTCTTGGCATGAAAGGATTCCCATCTTTTATTCTAGCTTTCCCGTACACTCGTATGATACTTAAGGAGTTAAAGCCCGATCTAGTTCAAACATGGATGTATCATGCAGACTTTATTGGTGGGCTTGCAGCTCGAACATTAGGTATCAAAAATGTGATTTGGAATGTACGCAATACAAATGTGAAGAAAGACAGGTTAGGTAGCTATTTGTTTAGACGTATGTGTGGGTTTTTTTCACATATATTACCCAAGCATATTATATATGTTTCTCATTCAGCCAAAAGAGAGCATTCTAAAAATGGGTTTATGTTTAGTAATTCAACAGTCATAGGCAATGGCTTTGATACTGATAAATTTAAATTTTCTCAAGAGCATAGAGATTTTTTTAGAAAGGAAATACAGCTTAGTGATGACGAGATTGCTGTTTTTTCTGTAGGTCGGTTTGATAAAGCTAAGGATCATAAAACATTTATAAATGCTATTTGTAAGGCAAGAGAAAAGAATCCTAAAATTAAGGGGATTTTAATAGGCAGGGGAATCATACTTGAGCAATTTGATTTAACAGATACTCAGATGTCTGGGTTTATTAATGTTGGTCAAGTAAGTAATGTACATGAGTTATTATCTGCAGCTGATATCTTTTGTTTGCATTCTATAACTGAAGGGTTTCCAAATGTGCTTGGTGAAGCAATGAGTGTCGGCTTACCTTGCATCGCTACTAAGGCAGGAGATGCTGAATTAATATTAGAGCAGCCTCATTATACAGTTGATGTTGGTGACTATTATTTAATATCTGATTTAATTTTAGAGCTATCAAAAAGTGTTTTTTTAGATTCTGTCGGGAACATAAATCGAGAGCGGGTAATTAACTTTTATTCATTAGAGCAGGTGATATGTAGTTACATTGATTTATATAAGGAGGTTTGTTTTGAATAGATTTTTTAGTGCGTTACCAATCTTTTTACAAAATTGTGTAATCACAATTTATAATACATATCAGTATAAGATTCGCCACTCTGGTTGCTACTCTAATTATTTTGATTACTTCTCAAAGTCTTCATTGCTTTCTAAAGAGGAAATAGAAATTGAGAAAGAGAAAAGATTAAAAGATTTACTTGAACACGCTTTAAATAAATCTGATTTTTATTCGGCTTTACCAAAGGGTTCTACTTTAGAACGTTTTCCCATCCTTAATAAAGAGGATATTGTCAGTGACTTAAAAAATATTGCTACCATAAAAGAGTGTGATGCTGTAGTTAGTTTGACTGGGGGGACAACAGGGTCTTCTATGAAAGTTTTATATACAAAAGAAAATATTCAAGAAAGACATGCATTATTAGATCACTTTCGTTCTCAATATGGTTATAAATTAGGGAAAAGGTGTGCTTGGTTTAGCGGAAAAAATATCGCAACCTCTAAAGATGTAATTAATGGCAATTGCTACAGGGATGATTATATAAATAAAATCAGATTTTTCTCTACTTTTCATATTACAGAAAAAAACTTTGATTCTTATTGGTCGGCTTTTACTCAATTTGCACCTGAGTATATTGTAGGTTTCCCATCAAGTGTTTATGAATTATGTGCAATGGCCAAATCGAGAGGTTTATCATGCCTAAATAAGGTAGTGGCTTTCTTTCCTACTGCAGAAACTCTTTTGCCAATACATCGGGAAGTTATTAAAAGCGTATTAGGGTGTAAAATAGCGGACCAATATGCTTCTTCGGAAGGAGCACCCTTCATATTAGAATGTGAACATGGAGGTCTTCATATACATCCTTTATCAGGTGTTTTTGAAGTAGTAGACGATGATTTACAACCTTCACAAGAAGGTGAGATATTAGTTACCTCATTTACAACATGGGGCACACCTTTGATTCGCTACAGGATAGGCGACAGGTTAAAACTCTCTTCGAGTCAGAAATGTATGTGTGGTTCTGAATTTACTTTAGTAGATAAAATTGAGGGCCGTAATACAGATTATATTTTGTCACCTGACAACGGTAAGGTTAACTTAGGTAATATAAGTAATGCTACTAAAGACATTAAAGGTATTATAATGTTCCAAGTTTTGCAGGATGATATTAATGAAGTTGATGTAAATGTTGTCTGCAATTCCTATTTTGATAATAAGGAGCAGGACCACTTTAAAGAAGCATTAATTGAACGGTTTGGGGGAATGAAAGTTAATATTTATTTAGTCAAAAGTATACCAAAGGAAAAAAGTGGTAAATTCAGAATTGTTAAAAATAACTTAGTATAAAGTTGAGTGGGAAGTATAACTTTTAAATTTAGGTTTGGTAGTGAGTTCTAAATGAAAATTCTATATATAGTGAATGTTGATTGGTTTTTTATCTCTCACCGTTTACCTATAGCATTGGAAGCTATGAAAAATGGATATGAAGTACATATTGCATGTGGTGTAACAGATAAAAAAAGTTACTTAGAGTCTTTAGGGATTTTTGTTCACCCCTTGCAGCTTACTAGAAGCGGCACTAGTTTAGTTAAAGAGTTGAAGGTTCTTGCTGAACTATGGCGAATTACTAAGTCAATTAAACCGGAAGTGACTCATACTGTCACCATCAAAGGTGTTGTTTATGGAGGTATTGTTACTCGCTTACTTAAGACTAAAGTTCGTGTGGCGTCCATTTCTGGTTTGGGATATGTCTTTATTGATACTTCAATGAAAGCTAAGCTTTTGAAGAATATTATAAAGAAATTTTATAGTTTCGCTTTAGGTGTTGATACACGAGTAATCTTTCAAAATAAAAATGACAAAACTATTTTTGTTGATGGTAATATCATTAAACCTTCTCAAAGCTTGCTTATAAGAGGTTCCGGCGTTGATCTGAATCAGTTTAAATACTTGCCTGAACCAACATCACAAAAAACAGTTATGTTTTTAGCGCGATTACTGAAAGACAAAGGGCTTATAGAGTTTTGCAAAGCTGCTGAAATTGTCAATAAAACCGAGAATGCTAAATTTGTTTTAGTAGGTGATTTAGACCCTGATAATCCTAATTCAATCACTGAAGATGAATTAAATACTTATACTAATAATAGTACTGTTGAACATTGGGGCTATTCTACAAGCGTTGAATCAGTAATTCCGAAATCGCATATTATGGTTCTTCCGTCTTATAGAGAAGGGTTGCCTAAAAGCCTTCTTGAAGCTGCAGCATGTGGGCGAGCAGTTATAACTACTGATGTGCCAGGGTGCAGAGATGCTATAGAGCCAAATTTAACAGGGTTACTTGTAAAAGTTAAAGACTACAAAGAGCTTGCCAAAGCGATACAGAAACTATTACGCAATGATGATTTAAGAAAGCAATTTGGTGAAGCTGGAAGGAGTTTAGCTGAAGAGTCTTTCTGTATAAATGATGTGGTTGCCAGACATTTGACAATTTATAGAGGTGAGAATTGAAGTTATTGATAACGGGGTACTCTGGCTTTGTTGGTAATTCTCTTTGTGAAAAAATGTGCAATACACATCAACTTCATTTATTGGGCCGAAAAGACTCTGATTGTGGAGTCGTTTTTAAAAGTAGTATTGATAAAGACTCAAATTTCTCTGAATCACTCACAGGTGTTGACTGTGTTATACATAGTGCGGCACGAGTCCATGTTATGAATGATGACTCTGTAGATCCTCTAGCTGAGTTTAAAGCTGTTAATACTCATGGCACGCTTAATTTAGCTAAACAAGCTGTGCAAGCTGGAGTTAAACGTTTTATTTTTGTTAGCTCTATAAAAGTAAATGGTGAGAGTACAACAGGCCGCTTACCGTTTGACGCAACCGACCATCCTGTACCAGAAGATCCTTACGGTATATCAAAAGTAGAAGCTGAGCAGCAATTGTTAGAGTTAGGTGAGAAAACAGGTATGGAGATAGTTATAATTCGCCCTCCTCTGGTTTATGGTGAAGGAGTTAAAGCTAATTTTGCTTCACTAATGCGTTTGGTTGCTAAAGGGTTACCGCTACCATTTAGGCTAATTAAAAATAATAAACGAAGCCTAGTTTCTGTTTATAACTTGGTCGATTTAATTAAAGTGTGTATTGACCACCCAAATGCAGCTAATCAAGTGTTTTTAGCTAGTGATGATCATGATTTATCTACTGCCGAAATGGTTGCACTAATGGCTAAAGTACAAAATAAACCCAATTTGGCTATACCTGTGCCTGTTTGGTGTTTTAAGCTAGCTGGTAAATTATTAGGCAAACAAGCCGTTATCGATAGGCTAACAGGCTCGCTCCAATTAGATATTACACATACAAAAAATACACTTAATTGGTCACCACCTTACTCTGTTGAGCATGGCTTTGAGCTAGCAGCTAAAAGCTTTCGAAAAAATAGTTAATGGATTTATAAATGATACGCTTATTAGACTTTTTGTTTGCTTTATTTGGTTTGTTATTTGCCTTACCATTTTTGCTTGTTTTATATGTTATTGGTTTGTTTGATACAGGCTCACCTATTTTTACTCAAGAGCGTGTAGGTCGTAATAAAAAGCCATTTACTCTGGTTAAGTTTAGAACCATGAAGGTTGATACTGCCTCGGTTGCAAGCCACTTAGCGAGTACAGCATCTATCACCCCTTTTGGCGGCTTTTTGCGTAAAACTAAGTTAGATGAGCTACCACAACTTTGGAATGTGCTTAAAGGTGAAATGAGCCTAGTAGGACCACGCCCTGGTTTATTTAACCAAGAAGAGCTTACAGCAGCACGTGATGCTAAAAATGTTTTTGCAGTACGCCCTGGTATTACAGGTCTTGCACAAGTGAACGAAATAGATATGTCGACCCCTGAGTTACTTGCAAAAACAGATCGTGAGATGATCGATACCCTAAACTTAAGTAATTACTTTAAATATATTCTTATGACGGTGACCGGTAGTGGTAGTGGGGATAGGATTAAGTGAAAGGTTACTAGGTTCTAGGGAAATTATTAGGTTCTAGGGAAATTATTAGGTTCTAGTGAATGACTAGGTTCTAGTGAAATTATTAGGTTCTAGTGAAATTATTAGGTTCTAGTGAAATTATTAGGTTCTAGTGAATGACTAGGTTCTAAGGAAATGACTAGGTTTTAGGGAAATGACTAGGTTCTAGGGAAATGACTAGGTTCTAGGGAAATGACTAGGTTCTAGGGAAATGACTAGGTTCTAGGGAAATGACTAGGTTCTAGGGAAATGACTAGGTTCTAGGGAAATGACTAGGTTCTAGGGAAGTGACTAGGTTTTAGGGAAATGACTAGGTTCTAGAAGAAGTCTAGAGAACTAAGGATGGTAATTATGCAATTTGAAAAACTGGATGTTTGGAAAAGAGCTTCTCGTTTAGCTTGTGATATCTATAAAGTTACTAAAGATTGTAAGGATTATGGCTTTAAAGACCAAGTAACGCGTTCAGCTGTTTCTATTCCCTCTAATATAGCCGAGGGAATAGAACGTGAAACTGCGAATGATGAATCTAGATTTTTGTATTATGCTAAAGGTTCTGCTGGTGAGTTAGTTACACAGCTTTATATTGGCGTTGAAATTGGATTTATTGAAAAAGAGCATGGATTAAAGCTAGTATCCGAAGCTAAAGAAGTTGCAGCTATGATCGCTTCGTTAATAAAGCGAAGAAAGGGTTTCGTTAAAGAGCGAGAGTCTATTTATGATATTGGTAGCTCCTAGCTCCTAGCTCCTAGCTCCTAGCTCCTAGCTCCTAGCTCCTAGCTCCTAGCTCCTAGCTCCTATATTTTCTTTTAATTTCAATAGCTAATGAATTTGTATTAGATTGTGGCACTTTAGCCTTTTTGACGTTATAATTTATAAAATTTTAACAATTATTAAGCTTAGAGTAAGTTATGGATGCGATACTTTAAGTTTGCTGTCGTTACAAGAAAGGGAACTTGTTGTGGATAAATATATTCGCGCTGTACTGAGTGCCTCCCGCGCCAAAAAACGTATAATTACGTTACTCTTTGATTCGTTTTTTATTATCTCGGCATTTTGGCTAGCCTTAATAGTTAGGCTCGATAGCATCTCGCCACTTTATAGCTTTGATAACTGGCTTGTACTGGCTTTGTTACTTCCTACTTCGTTATTTGCGTTTGTTAATTTAGGTTTATATCGCGCAGTACTTCGGTACATGAATACTCATGCGCTTTGGGCTATTGTGTTTGGTACATTAATAAGCACGGTTTCGTTGGTTTTAATTTCGTTTTTTATTGGTACAAGCATACCGCGTACTATGCCGTTTATTTTTGCTTGGCTTTGTTTACTTACTGTAGGTGGCTCGCGCATTGTTGCTCGCTCTATGATTGGCCGTTTAACAACAGCTAATAAAGAGTCGGTTATTATTTATGGTGCAGGCTCTGCAGGTAGGCAGCTAGCAACTGCATTAAACACGGGGCCTGAGTATTATGTACGTGCCTTTATAGACGACGATACAACAAAGCAAGGCTCTATTATTCAAGGTATACCTGTTTTATGTTTTAAAGGTATTTATGACCTTGTAAATAAAGGCCCTGTTAGTAAAGTATTACTTGCTTTACCCAGCGAAAGCCGTGCCCGCCGTAAACAAATTTTAGCTCAGTTAGAACCGTTGAAAGTGACCGTACTCTCTATACCAGGTATGGCTGATGTGGTTGAAGGTAAAGCGAAACTCTCTGAATTCAGAGACGTTGAAATAGAAGATTTATTAGGCCGTGACCCTGTAGACCCAAAACCAGAGTTAATGGCAGCTAATATCACCGATAAAGTAGTGATGGTGACAGGTGCTGGTGGCTCTATTGGCTCTGAGCTATGTAGGCAGATAGTTAAGCAACAACCTAAAAAGCTTGTATTGTTTGAAGTAAATGAATTTGGCTTATATTCAATCGAAAAAGAACTGAGTGAGTATATTACTCATAATAATTTAAACGTAAAGCTTGTGCCAATAATGGGCTCTGTGCAGCGTATTAACCGAATTGAAACTGTAATGGTGGCCTTTGGGGTACAAACTGTGTACCACGCAGCGGCTTACAAACATGTACCTTTAGTTGAACACAATGTTGTCGAAGGGGTGCGTAATAATGTATTTGGTACTTATTATGCTGCTAAAGCTGCGGTAAACGCGAAGGTCGAAACCTTTGTACTTATCTCTACCGACAAAGCAGTACGCCCAACCAATGTTATGGGGGCAACTAAACGTATGGCTGAGCTTTGTTTGCAAGGTCTAGCGCAAAATAAAGGTAAACAACACTCTACTCGTTTTTGCATGGTACGCTTTGGTAATGTACTTGGCTCAAGCGGCTCGGTTGTGCCATTGTTCCGCAGGCAAATTAAAGAGGGCGGGCCAATAACCTTAACTCACCCAGATATTACTCGCTTTTTTATGACCATACCTGAAGCTGCACAGCTTGTTATACAAGCTGGCTCTATGGGTAAAGGCGGTGATGTATTTGTACTCGACATGGGTGAGTCTGTAAAAATTAAAGACCTCGCGACAAAAATGATTCGCCTTTCAGGCTTTGAAGTAAAAGACGATACAAACCCGCATGGTGATATAGTGATAGAATGTACCGGCCTTCGCCCGGGTGAAAAATTGTTTGAAGAGCTATTGATTGGTGACAACGTTGGCGAAACATCGCACGAGCGTATTATGACTGCAAACGAAGTTATGCTGCCACTCCCTGAGCTGAATGTGTTTTTAGAAGCGCTAGATATTGCATGCCATAACTTTGATCACCAAACGATTCGCCAATTACTACTTGATGCACCAACAGGTTTTAACCCAACTGATGGTATTTGTGATTTAGTTTGGAATGCAAAACAAGCTAAATCAGTTGCAAATGATGAACAGACTAATAAGGTTGTTAACTTTAAAGGTTAGTTAAACTTAACGACTTTACCCTTCTTTTTGCATCTGCGTTGTAATTATGCAGATGCTCTTAATTTGTTTCTAAAAAATAGCGGTAAGAAACAGAAAAGTGCTAAAATTTAGGTTATTCATTTTGAGAGCTTAGTATCTCAGTTATAAATTAGCTTTAATGGTAACCTTATGAAAATTGCAGTTGTTGGTACGGGCTACGTTGGCCTCTCAAATGCGATGTTGTTAGCGCAACACAGTGAAGTCATCGCCTTAGATATTGATGAGCAAAAGGTTGCTCTATTACAAGAAAAAAAATCCCCTATACTTGATACAGAAATTAGTGACTTTTTACAAAATAAGCCACTTAATTTCACTGCTACAACTAATAAAGAGTCTGCACTTTTAAATGCAGAGTTTGTTGTAATAGCCACTCCAACTGATTACGACCCAGAAACTAATTACTTTAATACTCGCTCGGTAGAGTCGGTAATTGCTGATGTGTTAGCAATAAACCCAACCGCTACCATGATCATTAAGTCAACAGTGCCTGTAGGTTATACCAAGGCGGTTAAAGAGCAGTTCGGTACTGATAATATTATTTTTTCGCCTGAGTTTTTACGTGAAGGTAAAGCGCTATACGATAACTTATATCCATCACGCATTATTGTGGGTGAACAAAGTGAACGCGCCAAAGTGTTTGCAAATTTATTGGCAGAAGGCGCTGTAAAAACAGGCATTGAAGTATTATTTACTGACTCAACCGAAGCTGAGGCGATTAAATTATTTTCGAACACTTACCTAGCAATGCGTGTAGCTTACTTTAACGAGCTAGACAGCTACGCCGAAAGCCATGGTTTAGATGCAAAACAGATTATTGAAGGTGTAGGCCTCGATCCACGTATTGGTAAACACTATAACAATCCATCGTTTGGCTATGGCGGTTACTGTTTACCAAAAGATACCAAACAGCTTTTGGCTAATTACCAAAATGTACCGAATAATATGATCCGCGCGATTGTTGATGCCAATACAACCCGTAAAGATTTTATCGCTAAATCTATAATTAAACGTAACCCTAAAGTGGTAGGTATCTACCGTTTAGTGATGAAGTCAGGCTCTGATAATTTTAGGGCGTCTGCTATTCAAGGCATTATGAAACGCATTAAGGCAAAAGGTATTGAGGTGGTCGTTTACGAGCCAACCTTTGAAGGAGAAACATTCTTTAATTCGCGTGTAATCAAAAACCTTGATGAACTTAAAACTATCTCTGATGTAATAGTATCGAACCGCATGGCCGAAGAGTTACTAGATGTAGCAGATAAGGTTTATACCCGCGATTTGTTTGGAAGTGATTAATGCGAAATAGCTGTCAGCTGTCAGTTTTGAGCTGAATATGCATATTCGCCGCTGAGGTGATAGGTGGCATCGTAGGCGTGAAATTTACTTCGCGCGAAGATCTTGATTGAACCACTGAGGGCATAGAGGAAGAGAAGGAGAGATTCAAATAGTGTTTCTCTTCAACGAGGTGTCTCATAATCCTAATGTGATCATTTGGTTTCTCAGTGCAGCGCGAAGCGCCTCGGTGTACTTTGTGGTTCAAAGTGTTTTTCTATATTTAATCTAATTAGAACCACAGAGGACATAGAGAGCACAGAGGTAGAGAAGGTTAGATAAGACCTTTTTAAATATTGGTTTCTCAGTGTAGCGCGGAGCGCCTCGGTGAACTCTGTGGTTCAAATGTGTCTTTACACTAAGAGAAAAGCTAGCCATGAGTGTCAATGTGAGTGTACATATTCGCTGCTGAAGTGATAGGCGACACTGTAAGTGTGAAATTTATTTCGTATGAAGAACTTGATTGAACCACAGAGGTCACAGAGAACACAGAGGAAGAGAAGGTTAGATAAGACCTTTTCAAATATTGGTTTCTCTATGTAGCGCGGAGCGCCTCGGTGAACTCTGTGGTTCAAATGTGTCTTTACACTAAGAGAAAAGCTAGCCATGAGTGTCAATGTGAGTGTGCATATTCGCTGCTGAAGTGATAGGCGACATTGTAAGCGTGAAATTTATTTCGCGTGAAGAACTTGATTGAACCACAGAGGTCACAGAGAACACAGAGG
>NZ_VFBD01000024.1:0-34904 GCF_011319765.1 Pseudoalteromonas sp. MB47
TTCCTCTTGATCGGATCGACGTATGGTTTCAGGACGAAGCACGATTTGGCCAGCAAAATCCGACTACGCGCATTTGGGCTGAAACAGGCACTCGGCCACGGATTGTAAAACAACAGCAATTTGACTATGGATACTTATTTGGCGCGGTATGTCCAGCCACAGGCCAAACAGAAGCGTTAGTTAGCCCATTCGTAAATAAAGAAGCAATGACGCAGCATATGCGCCAGATATCACACGCGACACCTGTTGGAAGACACGCTGTCGTGATAATAGATGGCGCAGGCTGGCACACATACGATACAGCTGCAGAATTTAAAAACCTAACCCTGATAAAGCTCCCACCTTATTCACCAGAGCTAAATCCAATAGAGCAAGTATGGAGCTGGATACGACAGCATTGTTTATCCAATAGAGTGTTTTCGGGCTATGACGAAATTGTCGATGAAGTTTCAAAGGCATGGAATCACTTTATTTCAATCCCGGATCGAGTGAAGAAAATGTGCAATCGGGAATGGATTAAATTGATTTAATCTTTATGCGGAATGGTATTACAAGTTAGCAAGGGTAAAGTTGAACTGCGGGGTTGTTTAGTACAGAGTCATTCTAAGCTCACCCTGTTCATTCTCCAGGTAGGTTGGGTAGAGAGGAGCGAAACCCAACATAATCCATATAACCCTCTTCATAACCCATGGTTAAAAATTCTTAAAATCTCTACTGGTCTAACAGGTTAGCGATCTCTAAAACGGCTTATTTCACCTTGCGCTAATTCGTCTTTTATTAATGAACTTTACCTCTGCATTGTGCATGACGAATTACCACGCTGTTGGGTTTCGCTGCGCTCAACCCAACCTACGCCACGCCTTCCAACCTTTCAGTTGCTAACAAAAAAGCCCAGCCGGTTTCCCGGCTGGGCTTCTATATCTAGTAATGATGAGATTACTTAATAATCATACTGTAGATAAGCGCAAATACGGCTAGAGAGCCAACTGTTAATACGAACAGTGTGCTTAAGCGGTTTCTGTATTTGTGTAAGCTAGGTACTTTATAAACGGCAATCATTGGCATGATGAAAAGGATCATGGCGATGATAGGGCCTGACAGCTGATCCATCATGTCTAAAATACTTGGGTTGATCACCGAGCAATACCAAATAGCAAAGAACATGATAACAGTGCCAATCTTATCAACGAGTTTAGGGTTCATATGGGCTTGCTTACTAACAAGGCCGTTGAAGCTTTCACGGGCACCTAAGAAGTGACCTAAGAATGAAGACGTAATCGCGATAAAGGCTACTAATGGCCCTAAGGTAGCAATAAACGAGTTATCTGTAATATTGGCAAGGAATGACAAGATAGACACGTTATCAGCTTTTGCTTGTATCATTTGTTCAGTAGATAGTGACAGCACACACGAGAATACAAACAGTAAAACAAACACGATTAATAGTAGGCTAGTACGCTTTAGAATTGCTTCTGACTTCATTTTAGCATTGTTGCCATAGTGAGCACGTTGTACATGCACAAAGCTTGAGATCGCAGCTGCGTGGCTAAATGAGAATACAATGATAGGTATTGATAACCAAAGTGTTTTCATAAAGCCTGAAAACTCAGGGACAGACACATCTGGCATTTGCCAGCTTGGGATCAGGTAAATCGATAAGAAAAACAAGATAGCGACGAGAGGATAAACAAGGATTGCAAAAGCACGTAACATCAGTGCTTCGCCACCAAGCATTAAACTGATCATACCGCCAACGAGTACACCAGATAACAGTACGCGTGGTGGTGATTCCATACCTAGTTGATTAACGATAAAGCTATCAACAGTGTTGGTTAATCCAACACCGTAAATAAGTAAGATAGGGAAGATAGAGAGAAAATACAGTAAAGAGATTAAGCGCCCGGCGTTAATGCCAAAGTGTTCTTCTACTACATCGGTAAAGTCTGCTTCAGGCTGTTTTGATGATAAAACAAATCGGGCTAAGCCTCTGTGAGCTAAGTAAGTCATCGGAAAGGCAAGACACGCCATGATAATCAAAGGCCAAAATCCGCCGATACCGATATTAATTGGTAAGAATAAAATCCCTGCACCGACTGCGGTGCCAAATAAACTTAATACCCATTGGGTGTCATGAAGATTCCATTTTGAGTTACTACTTGTTGTCGATGCATCATACGGCATAGCATCTTGATGTGTGTTCATTAGCACTCCACTATTAGAATAATAATTGTCGCGCAGCATATAGAAAAGCGACTTAGAATGCATGTTTTAGCGTTGTATTTAAATAACTATGCTGTAAGGAGAGACTTACAAAAGAAGAAAGTTGGGCTTATTTATAAAGCCCAGTTGTGGTATTTATTCTGCTGCTGCAAGTGCGCGAGCTTTAATATCTGCGGCAAATGCTAAACCTTTCTTAAAACGTGCCTCAGCTGCAGTGATTTCACTTTCATCGCCATTAGCGGCAAGCACTCCTTGTGAAAGGGCTTTATAAAGTGCGCTAATTTGGGCCTCGTAGCCAGATTCAATTGCTTTTTCAACAGTCGTCATGGTTATTCCTTTTGTAAACTAAAATATGCCTAAAAGTTTGGTCTGATGATACATCTTAAAATGCCTACGCTACGAAAGAGAGAGCTCTTTGTGCAACTTTATTCACCATCTTTAGGGTTTGTTCAAATACCCATTTGATGAACTCAACAGTTAACTCTTTTATTTTCGCCTTCGCATATCCAGCAAATGCAAGCATACATGCAAGTAATCCATTTATCGGCCCAGACAAGTCTACAGTATGAAATTGATTGTTAGCGAGAATCACGGCAATTCTGTCATACAAACTTAAGCCATTAGCGACACCATTTTGTAAAGCATTAAGACAGCCTAGTTTAGCTTGGCGTAATACAGTCATAAGAGCTTCACTCAAACGATTCATCCAATAAATTGATGGCTGCACTTGAACCGCATGGCTAGCACTTAATACAACTCTATTAAAAGGATTGAAAGTAACTCGCTTATTAATACTTTCCCAGGTTTGCTTTTGCGAGTTTCGGGTATAAAACTTCATTACGTGATGCCATGGAATGATAAGTTGGGTACTATCCATTCTATATTCAGGGGCATTGTAAGGAGCTTGCATAAACGGCCAGAAGGGTACCATAGGCACAATATCACCACCATTGACGCAGCGATATATATTGTGAGGTTCTAAGGTATTAGTCGTGCTTAATGCAAAATTTGTTAAGCCAACTTTTGGTGCTCCAAATGTGTACAGTTTGACGTTAACGTTAAAGCATCGTTTAGCCCAATCAGCGACTAATGACGCAATCGCACCACCTAGGCTATGTCCTACACAATGAACAGTCGCTAAAGGTTTTAGCTCTTTAATCACTGGAGCTAGTTGTAGTTTTAGCGTTTCGAATACAGAATTGAAACCAGCATGGACACTATGACCGCCCTCAAACACACTTAAATTTGCTCTTAGATCGGTTGAAACATCGTACAAAGAAGCTGTTCCACGAATAGCCAGTACTAAATCATTTTTGAATGGGTTCATCCGCCCTGTAGGAGATGTGCCTTTTCCAACAAGTACAAAACCGGTTTGATGGCCACTAGCGTGAGCCATTGCTCCGCCTGATATTCCCTTAACAGGGCCTCTTGATAGATCGAATGAAAATATGTTTTCCAAAGAGTTTGAGGTAATTATTTCATACCGGCCTCTTCGGTCCGGTATTTTTATATCATAAGAAATCTTTGCTAATTCTGCACACAGAATTGGTGTTAAAGTTGCCATTGAAAATCCTTTTAATTTTGTTTTTCCCACCGAGCGATGCTTTTAATAAAGTGCTCGTCTAATGAATCTTTAGGGTTTATTAAATGGTGTTTTAATTCTTCATTCGATAAATCAGCATTCAAGTTAGCTAAACACTTTTTAAATTCAATAGGAGTTTTTAACCCATGCTGAAACCCAATCCATAGGTTATAAATCTGGCCATCTTTCTCTAGATCTATGATTATTCTAACCACGGGTTCATGAAAAATACTCCCAGGTTTACGGGACTTTAAAGATTTTGCAGGGAATTTGAAGTAACCATTATCATCGGTGTAAACACTATCTAGTTCTTCGTCATCATAGGTTAAGCTTCTCTCTACAAGCTGATTTGCAAGAGGGGTTCCATTTTCAAAAAGCTGGCCATTTACTTCAGGGCATAGCTCGACTATGTAGCGAATTAATCCGAGCATATATCATTCCTTGTTAAAACTCGTGTCCCTATAATTATCCATTTATTTATCAAAACTTCAATGAGGTAATTTATATTTTGTTGGTCTTACGGTGTTTTATTGATTGCATAAATTTAATTAATGTTTGTATATGTAAGGTGGAATAGTACTAGGGGTTTTACTTCTTGGGTTAAAGCATACTAATAATAAACTTTTAGGAAGCTTATAATTAAATTGATGTAATCTTACAGATAGTGAATTGAAATTCTGAGTATGAAATTGATCAACACTATGGTGAGATGGGTATGAATTTATTAAGTTGACGCTGGGTTTCGCTACGCTCTACCCAGCCAGCCTACGGTATTTAACGGAACGCTTTTAGTCCTGTAACGCCGATACGACAAAATACGGATTCAGATACTCTTCTTTACTGTTATACAGTAGTGGGCTGCCATCGAGTTTGCTAACTGTTGCGCCTGCTATTTCGGCAATCGCATGACCTGCTCCGGTATCCCACTCACAGGTTGGGCCAAGGCGTGGGTATATATCAGCACTCCCTTCGGCAACAAGACAAAGTTTTAGCGAGCTGCCCTTTGAAACCATTTCTACATCTTCAAACTGTTTTACAAATTCAGCTAGATCAGGAGAAGGGTGTGAACGGCTGCCGACAACACGGATAAGCCCTTTATTTGGTTTACGGGTTACCTTAAGTTCAATGCGCTCATCACCTTTATCTTTAAAGGCACCAATTGCTTCTGCGGCAATATACGACACACCTAATGCTGGTGCATCGACAACAGCTAATACTGGTTTACCTTTTTCAATCAAGGCAATGTTCACTGTAAACTCGCCATTCTTTTTAATGAACTCTTTGGTGCCATCAATTGGGTCTACTAACCAGTAGCGTTGCCAAGTTTGACGGATATCCCAGCTAATATCAGCGCTTTCTTCACTTAGAATTGGTACGTCAGGGGTGAGATGTTGTAAGCCATTCACAATCACTTTGTGAGCTGCTAGGTCGGCGTCGGTCACTGGGCTTTCATCAGCTTTGTACTCAACATTAAAGTCCTTTTCGTAAATCCCCATTATTGCACTGCCGGCTTGGCGTGCGAGGAGTAAGATTTCTTCTAGCAGTTCCGTTTGATTCATGACTTAACCTATAATTTGCTGTTGTTTTAAATACGCTACCAGCTCTTGCACCGATTGGTCTAGGGTGTTTTTACTGGTATCGATTTTAATTTCTGGCGATGTAGGGATTTGATAGTCTGAGTCGATACCTGTGAAGTGCTTAATTTCACCTGCACGGGCTTTTTTATAAAGCCCTTTAGGGTCGCGTGTTTCACACACGTCGAGCGGGGTATCTAAAAATACCTCAATAAACTCACCATCCTCTACTAAGTTTCTTACCATATCGCGTTCGCTTTGGAATGGCGAAATAAATGCGGTTAATACCACAAGACCGGCATCGACCATCAGCTTTGCCGTTTCACCGACGCGGCGAATGTTTTCTACGCGGTCTTCATCAGTAAAGCCAAGATCTTTACACAAGCCATGACGCACATTGTCGCCATCGAGTAGGTAGGTATGAACACCTAATTGGTTTAATGCGCTTTCTAGTGCGTTTGCAACAGTGCTTTTGCCTGAGCCTGAAAAACCTGTGAACCATAAAATGGTTGGCTTATGCTTTTTTTGCTCACTACGCTGTGATTTGCTAATGGCGTAATTATGCCAAACGATATTTTCATCCATTGTCTTTACTCTCGTTATTGAAATGGGAATACCAGCGGTATGAGTGTTAAAACCGTAATCGAGTAAATAATCGATAAAGGTAAACCCATGGCAATGTAATCTTTAAGGCGGTAATTTCCCGCGCTGTAAACCATCAAGTTAGTTTGATAACCAAATGGCGAAATGAAGCTCGCTGATGCACCAAATGCGACAGCCATAATAAAAGGCAACGGTGATACATCAAAACCAACAGCAAGTGCATACGCTACCGGAAATGAAAGCGCGGCAGCGGCGTTATTGGTAATAAGTTCGGTAAACAAAACCGTCATCAAGAATATTGCGATAAATGCGCCGTAAGGTCCAAAATCTCCTAATACGTATAACATGGCCGACGAAATTTCACCGGCAAGGCCTGTGCCTATCATGAGTTTGGCAAGGCCAATAGCACTGCCCACCACTGCGAGTAACTCAATCGGAAAACGACGTTTTACTTCACTTAGCTTGATTGTGCCCGTTAGCATTAAACCAATAAGAAGAACGAGTAGGCCTTTCACTAAGGGAACAAGGCCAACAATACTTAACCCCAATACGGTTGCAAAACTCGCTAACACAATATTTGATTGCTTAGGCTTTAAATGGGTTTGTAAATCAAGCCCTGAAATATAAACAAACTCGCGCTTTAAATTGGGTAGCGAGTAAAACTCTTTGCCAGGGGCAAGGATCAGTGAGTCACCGGCTTGCAATTGAACTTTACCTAAGCCACCTTGTAAACGGTCATGGCCGCGACGAATAGCAATAACGGCAGCATGAAATTGTTCACGAAAGCGAATTTCTTTAATTGTTTTACCAATGTATTTTGAAGAATGGCTAACAACAACTTCAACTAGGTGCTCAACGTCTTTCTCATGTTTGTCGTGCACAACTTTTAAGCCGTCAAATTGGGTGAGCAGAGGTACTGACTTTATATCACCTACAAAAAGTAATACGTCACCTTCTTTGATAACTTGTTTTGGGGTAACCGCACAAATACGTTTATCACCGCGGATTATTTCGGCTAAGAACAAGTCTTTTAATTCACGAAGGCCATTTTCCTCAACACTTTTACCAATGAGTTTTGAGCCTGCTTCTACTTTACCTTCTAGGTAAAAGGGCACTACTTCTTGGTCGTTTTTACCGTTATCTGGTAAATACTTGAGCATCACTAAAATAGTGATAAGGCCGACGCTCAGTGCGCCTAAGCCAATCAAGGTAAAATCAAAAAAGCCAAGCGGCTCCATGCCCGCTTCAACGGCAAAGCCATTAACAATTAAATTGGTTGAGGTGCCAATCAGGGTGATCGTGCCACCTAAAATGGCGGTGTATGATAAAGGCAATAAAAGTTTAGACGGTGAATGTGTTGGGCTTTCTTTTATCGCACTGATCAGCGATGCCACTACCGCAGTATTATTGGTAAATGATGATAAAAAGGCGGTTGATAAACCAAGCTTGGTCACCGAACTTGTCAGGCTGCCTTTCGAAAGAGACTGAGCAAGCTTTTGCACTAACGTGGTTTTTTCTACAGCTATCGAAACGAGTACAAGTAGAATAAGAGTGATTAAAGAAGGGTTTGCATAGTTAATTAGCATATCTTCAAGGCTTATTAGCCCTGCTAAATAACTAATACCAATGGCGCCGACAAATAACCATGCAGGTTTTAGTCGAGTGCCAAAAAGGCACCCCACTAATACCAGCATAATGCCTGTTAATACCAGCTGTTGATACATGCTTTTTACTTCCTATAACAGGCGAATAGTGGTTATTTAAGCTTAGTTATATCAAGCGCTTGCCAATGAGGGAAGTGCTTGCGTACTAAAGCGTTAAATTCAACTTCAAAGTCGCTAAAGCTACTTTGTTGTTCTTCAGTGCTAAGTAATTGCTCAATCATACCTGCCGCAACGGTTAGGTTTGATAAGCGGTCAATTAGGATAAACGCACCTGTTTCATGATTATTGTGGTACTCATCAGCCAAAATTGTTTCTATAAGCTCTAAGGTTACAATTGCAATTTCGTTAAGTTGTAATGAATCAGCTTGACCATGCTCAAGGGTATTTACATCAATCGTGTGATCGATTTTTCTTACCACTGCCGAGGTATTTTTGCTGCCTAACTTAAAGTTATAGCTTTTACCTAATACTAACGGTGCTTCATGCATCCATACTAGTTTAGCTTGAATACGGTTTGTTACAGCAGCTTTTGAAGCGGCTGGTACAATTACATCGCCACGGCTGATATCAATTTCGTCGTTTAACGTTAAAGTGATTGCTTGGCCTGCTTCAGCGGTATCTAAGTTGCCATCGAAAGTGACAATCTCTTTGATGCTTGAGCTTTTACCTGATGGTAATACTTTTACAGCATCACCCACGCTGAACTTGCCAGACGTTAGAGTGCCTTGGAAGCCACGGAAGTCTAAGTTAGGGCGTACCACATATTGCACCGGAAGACGCGCTTCAAAACCGTTATCAATTTCAGCCGCTGGTGAGTCTTCAAGTAACTCAAGCAGTGGTTTATCTGTGTAATAAGGTGTGTGCTCTGAGCGTGTAACTACGTTGTCACCTTTTAGTGCTGACATAGGCACAAACTTGATATTAGTAACGTTTAGTTGATCTGCAAACTTAAGGTAGTCGGCTTTGATTTTTTCGTATACGGTTTCATCGAAATCGACGATATCCATCTTGTTGATAGCAACAACAAACTGCTTAATACCTAATGAGTCACAGATAAAGCTATGACGCTTAGTTTGTACTTGTACGCCGTAACGCGCATCAACTAAGATAATCGCCACATCACTGGTTGATGCGCCGGTTACCATGTTACGCGTGTACTGCTCATGTCCTGGTGTATCAGCAATAATGAACTTACGTTTTGCTGTTGAGAAGTAACGATAAGCAACGTCAATGGTAATACCTTGCTCACGCTCTGCTTGAAGACCATCTACAAGAAGTGCTAAATCAAGCTCTTCACCGGCATTACCAACTTTTTCATTGTCTTTATGCAGGGCTGCAAGTTGGTCTTCATAAATTTGGTGACTGTCATGTAAAAGGCGGCCAATCAGCGTAGATTTACCGTCATCCACACTACCACAGGTCAGCATGCGTAAAAGGCTTTTGTCTTGTTGACGCGCAAGGTAGGCGTCGATGCCTAACTCTCTTACTTCATTAATCGTGTCGTTTGTTTTAGACATTAGAAATAGCCCTCACGTTTTTTCTTTTCCATTGAACCAGCAGAGTCGTGATCAATCACGCGGCCTTCACGCTCAGAAGAGGTTGAAAGCAGCATTTCTTCAATAATTTCAGTTAAGGTACCTGCCGTTGATTCCACAGCACCCGTTAGCGGGTAACAACCAAGGGTACGGAAACGGACAGATTTCATTTGTGGTACTTCGCCTTCTTCTAATGGCATACGCTCATCATCAACCATGATTAGCGTGCCGTTACGCTCAACGACTGGGCGTTCTTTTGCAAGGTAAAGTGGAACCATTTCAATGTTTTCTTGGTAGATATACTGCCAAATATCAAGTTCAGTCCAGTTAGATAGCGGGAATACACGAATGCTTTCACCCGGGTTAACTTGGCTGTTATATGTATTCCAAAGCTCTGGACGTTGGTTTTTTGGATCCCATCTGTGGTGTTTGTCACGGAATGAGTAAACACGCTCTTTAGCACGTGATTTCTCTTCGTCACGGCGTGCCCCACCAAACGCAGCATCAAAGCCGTATTTATCTAACGCTTGCTTTAAGCCTTGCGTTTTCATGATGTCGGTGTGCTTTGCTGAGCCGTGTACAAATGGATTGATATCAATCTCTAACCCTTCAGGGTTTTTGTGGACGATTAAATCAAAGCCATACTCTTTAGCTAGGCGGTCACGAAACGCGATCATTTCCTTAAACTTCCAGTTGGTATCAACGTGTAAAAGTGGAAATGGAATCTTTGCTGGATAAAATGCTTTACGTGCTAAGTGTAATAACACTGATGAATCTTTACCAATTGAGTAAAGCATCACCGGGTTTTCAAACTCAGCAGCAACTTCGCGCATGATTTTGATACTTTCAGCTTCTAATTGCTGAAGGTGTGTTAAAGCCATTGTTAGTCGTCCTACTAAAATGATTAAAAGTTAAATTAAGCTACGCCAGTAATTGGCTGGGCAAAGCTGCTGGTTTGCTCTGTTTGACCAAACCATGCAAGCTGATGATGCAATGATGCAACTTCGCCAATAATTAATAAGGCGGGTGAGATAATGCTATGGCGTGAAATCAAATCAGCCAGCTCACCTAATTGCCCTGTAACCACACGTTGTTCTTTACGTGTGCCGTTTTCGATAATGGCAACGGGGGTATCTGCACCACGGCCATGTTTTAATAGTTGTGCTTGAATATGCGGTGATTTAATCACTCCCATATAAATCGCTAAGGTCTGATTTGGCTTGGCAAGTGACTGCCAATCTAATTCTTGACCATCTTTTTTACAGTGACCCGTTACAAACTGAATGGCTTGCGCATGATCTCTGTGAGTAAGTGGAATACCTGCATAAGCGCTACAACCTGCAGCAGCAGTAATACCCGGTACGATTTGGTAACGCACTTTATTCGCGGCAAGAACTTGTACTTCTTCACCACCACGACCATAAATAAACGGGTCGCCGCCTTTAATACGGCATACTTTTTTGCCTTGCTTGGCAAAATCGACCAACATCTGATTGGTATCTTCTTGCGCCACACTGTGATCGCCTAACCTTTTACCTACGCAAACTAGGTCGGCATCACGGCGTACTAAATCCATAATTTCATCAGAAACTAAGTAGTCATATACAACTACGTCGGCTTGTTGCATTAACTGCAGTGCTTTTAAGGTTAATAGCTCAGGGTCACCTGGGCCTGCACCTACAACATACACTTCGCCTTCAGGCTCTGGCTTTGCATCTAACAATTGCTCTAACTGCGCTGTTGCAGCTTCGGTATTACCCGCTTGCACTTTGCTTACAACAGATGAATCAAATACGCCTTCCCAAAACTGACGACGATCAGCAAAGTGTTTAAAGCGTTGTTTTACTTTGTCGCGAAAGCTACCAACTAACGTAGCAAGTGGACCAATATGCTGTGGAATAAGGGTTTCGAGTTTTTCGCGTAAACGACGTGCTAATACCGGTGCTGTGCCTGCGCTTGAAATTGCAATTGTGATTGGATCACGGTCAACAATGGATGGAAAAATAAAGCTGCACTTAGGTTGATCATCCACCACGTTAACGAAAATATTGCGTGCATTCGCAAGCTCGAACACGTCTTTGTTCACGCTTTCGATATCTGTCGCGGCGATTACCAGCATCTGCTGGTCTAAATACTGTTCTTTGAATGTATCAGTGATCAGGTTTACTTCGTTTTGCTCAGCAAGAGCAAGTAGTTCATCACAAAATTCAGGGGCGACTAGCGTCACATGAGCACGTGCCTTTAAAAATGCGCGACATTTGCGTAACGCGATATCTCCACCGCCGACTACCAGCACAGGTTTGTCGTCTAATTTGGTAAAGATTGGTAAATATTGCACTTTGTTCTCACCCCTAAAACACATCAAGAAACTGCTTATTGCAGGCAAGCAGAATATAGTGCTCTAAAAAAAGTAAAAAATAATTAAAACCAAGTTTATATAACTAAAAGTTATACTAGGTGGTTTGTTTTGGCTTAAGACTTAGTTAACAAGGGATTGCGGCGAGTTACAAGTAAATAAGCAGCCTTATGGTGATTAGTTATGATTTATAGCCGAATGATAAAAATTTGCTACTATAGGTCACTAATATGGCAACACAACTATAAGAACTATGACTAAAATGCAAACAAGCGCTGCCCAAGCGGTGGCACTGATGGACTTAACAACTCTGAATGACAGCGACACAACACAAACCATTAATAACTTGGTTGCCAGTATTGAGCCAACGTTAGGCATTCCTGCAGCGGTTTGTGTGTATAGCCAGTTTGTAAGCGATGCAAAGCTTGCTCTCGCTGAGCGCGAACTACAGCAAGTCAAAGTGGCTACAGTTACGAACTTTCCTAGTGGGGATGAGCCGTTAGAGCAAGTGTTAAATGAAACCTTGTTTGCCATTGAACGCGGTGCTGATGAAATTGATTTAGTGATCCCCTACAAAGCGCTAATTGCCGGTGATGAGCGCAAAGTTTTAGAGTATGTCAAAGTGTCAAAAGAGGCATGTGGCACTAAAGCGCAGCTTAAAGTCATTATCGAAAGTGGCGAATTAAGCGATGATCTCATTGCAACAGCAACAAAGCTGGCAATTGATGGCGGCGCTGACTTTGTTAAAACCAGTACCGGTAAAGTGGCTGTTAATGCAACGCTAGCTGCAACAGACATCATGTTGAACACCATAAAAGCGAGCGGTAAAAAGGTTGGTTTTAAGGCGGCAGGCGGGGTCAGAACAGTCACCGATGCTGCTGAGTATTTAGCCCTCGCTGAATCAATTATGGGTGAAGCGTACTTACATCCCGAGCTATTTCGTTTTGGCGCTTCTGGGTTATTAAAAGATGTGTATGCAACATTAAATGAATCGTGAAAGTGAACAAGAGAAAATAGCGCTCGAGCATGGCGCAGCAAAGCTGTTTTTACGCTGTTACGAAAAGCAGTTTGGCGTAAGCATGCGTAATATTTGGCATAACACGCCGAGTAAACCAGACGTGAGTTGTTATAAAGGTGATGAACGGCTTGATATTGAAGTCGCGCATTTATATGCCAGCGAAACAGAAGCAATGGCGGTGTTAGGTCGGCCGCTGTCTATTTCAATGCAACGAGATCTTGCTGAAATGGCTTTAGCACCGAGTAACGAGCGTTTGCACTGTGCTTTGCATCGCTTGCTAGCACAAAAAGCCAAGAAACATTACGAGTCTACTCAGCCCTGGTTATTAATACGCAATGCCAGTACTATATGGCATCTTGATGATTTTAAGTCAGTACTTACTCACCTTGATGTGCCTAAGCAGCATCCATTTCAACAAATTTGGTTGTTATGTGATTTTTATCGTGGTGAGTTATTACAAATTTTATAACTAAGGTTTTAAACAGCCAGTGCTGGCACTGGCTGTTAGTTTGCTTAGTTAAATTTAAACATACTGCCAAAGCTTTCTAAACTTGATTTGTTCGTTTTGGCAATACACCCTGAATCATCAAGAGACTTTTTAGTTGTCTCATCAGCAAGGCCTGTCACTTTCAGCTTTTTTTCTTGCTGATACTCAGTGAGAGCAATCACCGTTGCTTCATCGTACTCTACGTCTTCTATTTCATATTCTTCGTAGTGAGGCTGCCTTTTCAAATAACCCAAACAAACCAAGTTCAGTCGTGACATCGCTAAGTCAGTTTTTTCGTAGTAAGGCATTCTGTGAGTTGGAACACTAACCGATGCAACTGGCGCTTTAGCTGGAGCTGCAGCTGCGGTTACTTTTAGTGGTGCAGGGGCTGTATGGCCAGCTGCAATGGTGTTATCACTATTATAGCGATAATAAGTTGTTGGCACTTTTGACTCTAAAAACTCAACAGCTTTTACGATTACTTCGCGCAATGCTTTTTCTTTTGGTGTGTTTGACCAGCTACTTAAGTTACCACCAACGAGTGCGCCACCAAAATTGGTAGCAGCAGATGTAAAGTCAAAATCTTTACTGCCGCCCTCAACACTGGTAGCGGCTAAAATACGAGAAGTACGCGTGTCGATTAAGCGTAAATCTATCGCCATGTGCGAACTTGAAAAACCCGCCGATACCGAGCTAAATACATCGCCGATAAAGCCACCACTGCCGACACGAGTGCCTGAGTTGTCATCATCAAACTCTGTGACTGCGGCAACCACAACAATTTCGGCTCCCTCTATTTCACCATACGCAGCTCCTGATGCTGCACTCACGCGGCCTGATACAGCAAGGTCTTGTTCTGATAATACGGCATCAAGTGCTTGTCGCTCTAAAACAATGAACCGATTGGTGCTAACTAATGCGGTTGTAAGTTGATCGGCCATACCTTCACCAATTTCTTTACGCCACCAACGTGAATCGTTTGATTTATCAGTAAAGCGGGCAACAGCGATCCGAGCTTTTGGGCCATTGTATTGCTGCTGTGCAACTTCGTTTATATCTGGGCTATTGGTATTGCTGGTGGTTGTCGAAGTACTCTGGCATGCAGTCAGTGCCGCAGCAAGTAACGTAATCGAAATTGCTTTGTGTGTTTTGGTGAGCATATGACTTTCCTTAACTTATATCTCATGCAGTAAATAACGCCGCACTATGGGCTTTGTTGTTATTGACGTTTGTATGGATAAGCTATAAAAATCAGTGTTTTATTAATAGCACTCAGGCGAAAACTTTATTCACTGACGCGAAATTCGGCATGTTTTTGATGTTTTTCTCGATACTGTTTTGGTGATAAGCCAACATAGCTCTTAAAGCTTCGGGCAAAATAGCTTTGTGAACTAAAACCTGCTTGCTCTGCGACTTGACCAATTGCTAGTTCGCTATCGATTAGCTGTTTTTTTGCAAACTCTAAGCGAGTATTGCGCAAATAATCAGAAGGCGTTTGTGAGTACAAGGCTTTCATTTTTAGTTGCAGCGCACGGGGACTTAAACATAACGCAGAGGCTAGCTGCTCAACCGAGAAGTTTTCATCTTGGTAGTGTGCTTGTACTGTCTGCTTAAGCTTTTCAGTGAAGGAATAATCTTTATTTTGCACAGTTACTGCAGCTGTATCGCTATTCAGAGGAGCTGCCAGTTGTGCTGTTAGGTGCTGGTTTAAAATTTGTCTCAGATTAAGCAGTCCTTTTACTCTACTTACTAGTAGAGTAGGTTCAAAAGGCTTACTTAAAAAGTCATCAGCTAATAAATCCAGCCCTTTTAAGCGGCTGTGGGTATCTGCTTTAGCTGAAAGTAATAATACTGGAATGTGGCTGGTGGCCGGATTTGCTCGAAGGGCTGCTAGTAGTTGATAACCATCCATATTTGGCATCATCACATCACTAATAATGAGCTCAGGTAAGTTTGACTGGCAAAGGTCGAGAGCTTGCTGACCATCAGTTGCACAGATACAGTTAAACTTTTTATTAAATAAAGAAAGGAGTAGCTCTGCCATTTCCTCATTATCTTCAACAATCAGCAGTGTTGGTTGTGAGGTATGAACTTGCATAGCGCTACTGGCTTGATTATCAGCACTTTCAATCATAGGTAATGACACAGTAAAGCAGCTACCTTCAGCGATTTTACTGCTTACACTGATAGAACCACCGTATTGTTCAACGAGTTGTTTTACTAAGCTCAGGCCAATACCACTTCCTGCTTCTGACGATGTTAAGCGAGTAAAGCGCTGAAAAATCGACTGCTGATGCTCACTGGCAATACCCACACCGGTATCAGTAATTTTAAACTTTAACGCTTGTTGTACTTCACTAAGGTGAATATCGACTGTGCCACCTGCAGGGGTGTACTTAAGAGCGTTGCTTATCAGATTACTAAAAATCGAGTGAGCATGTTCAGGAGCAAGGTTAATCTTAAGTGCTGTAGTGGTGGTGTCAGTGAAGCTAAATTGCAGCTGTTTTTGCTCATACAGAGGCCTGAAATCCGCCACTAAATCTGTTAAAAGTGGCGTAATAGAATAGGGGCTGACAGTGTAAATTGCCGTGCTTGGGCGTTGACTCAATTGTAAAAGTTGATTGATTAGCTCTAGTAAGCGTTGGCAGTTTCGTTTAATACTGGCTAGTTGCGTTTGAGCTTTTGGATCGGCATTGCTTCGCTGCAATTGACTGATCGGAGCGAGTATTAAGCTAAGTGGTGTTTTGAGTTCGTGGCTAATGTTATCTAAAAACTGGTCTTTTAATTTGTTTAGCTCAATTTCGGTTTGCTTCTCTTGCTCTGCTAGTTTGCGCTTGTACAAGGCATTTAACACAAGCCAAGTCAGTGCTAAAGCAAACACAAAGTAAATACAGTAGGCTAGTTTAGTTTGCCACCAAGGAGGCACAACAGTAAGTTCTAACAGCTGTGTACTGTCACTCCATTGACCATATTGATCTTTTGCTTTTAGCAATAACTGGTAGTGACCAGCAGGCAGCTGTGGATAGTTAATTTGTCTAAGGGATGCACCGGTATATAAAAATTGCTCATCAAAGCCAGCTAGCTTGTAGCCATATTGATAATGTTTTGGAGTCGCACCATTTTTTAATGCACTAAATTTAAAGCCGATAACCCCCGCTGATTTTGCAAACGAGAATGTCTGAGTTGCACTAGCAAGGGTATTGGTTTGCTTATCAAAATGATTACTTTTAATTGTTTGGTTATTAAGTAATAACTCAGTTAATACTGGCGTAGGGGGTGTGTGCGATAAGGTTAGTTGCTCAGGGTAAAAATGATTGTAGCCATTAATACCACCAAAAAATAACTCGCCATCGTCAGCTTGAAAGCTCGCACCTAATATAAATGATTGATGCTGAATGCCGTCTTCTGGTAGAAACTGCTGCATTTGCTGCGTGCTGGGGTTATAACGAGTGAGTCCGCCATTGGTTGCAAGCCAAAGCATGTCTTGTTTATCGGCAAGAATGTCAAAAATGTTGTCATTAGCTAAACCTTGTTGTTCAGTAATCTGTTTCACTGTGAGGGTATGCTTGTTGACTTGATTCAAGCCTTGCATGGTGCCAACCCAAATGTTGTCGTCATTCAGCAATAAAGAGGTGACCATGTTATGGCTAAGCCCTGCCTCACCAGAGCTTTGTTCATCTAATAAACTAAATTGCTCTGTTGATATATCGAGTTTATTGAGTCCTGCTCGGGTACCAATCCACAGTGCATGCTCTTTATTATCATAAGCCAAAGTAAATACGGTGTTGTTGGCAAGGCTATTTTGCGTATCACTGTGCTTATAGTGAGTTACTTTGGCAGAGGCAGGCTCGAAACGGGTTAGGCCTTGGTTACTACCAAGCCAAAGCGCACCTGTTTTGTCGCTGGTAATTGCGTAAACACGGTCACTGGCTAGCTGGTGGCTTTGCATGGTGAAAGCTGTAAACTCATCAAGGCTGTCTTGATACTTTATTAAGCCGCCTCCGTACGTACCTATCCACAACTGCTGGTTAGCGTCTTCGTGTAGGGCAAATATATTGTTATTGGTTAGGGCGTCTTTAAAGTGCTGATAACCAGAGGTTGTTTTGCGATTGAGTCCATCACGGGTACCAACCCAGACCTCACCATTGGCTCTTTTAACTATTGAACGGACAAAGTTATGACTTAACGAATTTGCTTGAGAGGTTTTTAATTGATGAGAGAACTGTTGCTGCTTAGGATCATAGCGGTGCACACCATAGCCGTCTGTGCCCAGCCAAATAATACCTTGCGAGTCTTGATAAAGAGAAAGCAAATAGTCGCTGCTTAAGCCATTGTGGTTTTGTTTGTTATGACGATGTTGAGTGAATCGCTCTTGTAAGTCAGCACCTGCAGGTAAAAGGTATAGACCTTGCCCGTAGCTTGTAAGCCAAAGGTTTTGCTGTTGGTCAATCAGGCTGTCTGTTACCCAGATTCCATTAAACTGTTCGATTTCTTCACTACTTTGCGTTGCTAAATTTAATATATGAAGACCTTTTTTAGCGCCAATAAGCAGCTTTTCGTCATTAAGCAATTTGAGATGCCAGAGCGGCACGGAAATCTGAGCATGCTGAGTAAATTGCTCAGTGCTTGAGTTAAATGAAATAAGCCCTTTATCTGTGGCAAGCCAAATTAGTTCATCGGTAATAACAATGTCTCGAATTAGTGGCTGCGCTGATTCATAGTGAAAGTGTGTAAAGCTATTATTTGATACATCAAAACGGGTTAATTTACCGTGTTCGTGGCCAAGCCACATAACATCGTCTTTAGCTAACGCCATAGACCAAATTTTATCTTCACTTAGGCTTTCATTATGGTGTGTAGAAAACACCTCAAACAGACCGGTTTTAGGGTTGAGTCTATTAAGCCCTTTGCTTGCAGTCGAAAACCATAGCTGGTTTTTACTATCTCTAACACAGCCTGTAATCCAATTCCCTGAAATGCTTTTATCATCGCTGTTAGCTTTAAAACGCTTAAATTCATAACCATCAAAGCGATTTAAGCCACCTTGTGTGGCAAACCATAAAAAACCTTGTTGGTCAGTGATGCTGCAAGTGATTGAATTTTGGCTCAGGCCCTGCTGACTATTAAAAGTGCTAAGGTGTAAAGAACGGGCACTACTCTGATTAGCCATCAACAAAATGAGGCATAACAATACAATATTAAAAGGGGATTTTAATAGCAGCACACTGATCCATGTTGTTTTATGTTCCTGTAATAGGTTTATGATAAACTGCTTTTTAATCAATGTTAATATTGATTTTTAAACGAACTGATGAGATTTTAACTAATGGGTATCTTTTACTCTTGTGTTAATGAATTGCGTAAGTATAATAGGCATCCACTTTGCAGGGGCGTAGTTCCAATTGGTAGAACAGCGGTCTCCAAAACCGACGGTTGGGAGTTCGAATCTCTCCGCCCCTGCCACTTTTTACACAATGTGTGCTAAGTCTGAAATTAAAAATCGGTTTAAACAAGTCAGTTTTTAAGTTTAGATTTTAATGGATTAACCCTGCCAGAGCGCAGGGTTGTTGTGTCTGTAGTTAAGGTAAAAATATTATGAGCACGAATGTAGAAACACCATCAAGTGCGATGGATTCAGTAAAGTGGATTGTAGCAATTGCGCTACTAGCAGGCGCAGTCGTTGGTAACCACATGTATGCAGACCAATCTGTATTATTACGTGCTATTGGTGTAGTGGTTGCTGTTGCAGCTGGTTTAGGCATTGCCTCACTAACTGAAAAAGGTCGTACTTTTCTTGCGTTTGCAAAAGAAGCACGTATCGAAGTACGTAAAGTTGTGTGGCCAACTCGCCAAGAAACAACACATACGACATTAATTGTAATGGTTGCAACTGTGATTATGGCGCTTATCCTTTGGGGATTAGATGGCATTTTATTCCGCGCAGTAGGCTTTTTAACTGGATTGGAGATCTAATCCCATGTCGGATGAGAAGAACGAAAAGAAACTACGTTGGTACGTAGTACAAGCTTTCTCTGGTTACGAGAAGCGTGTAGCACAAACTATTCTTGAGCACATCAAGATCGAAGGTTTGGAAGATAGTTTTGGTGAAGTATTAGTACCAACTGAAGAAGTTGTTGAGATGCGCGCTGGCCAAAAGCGTAAGTCTGAGCGTAAATTCTTCCCAGGTTACGTACTAGTTCAAATGGACATGAACGATGCAAGCTGGCACCTAGTGAACAGCACTGCACGTGTTATGGGCTTCATTGGTGGTACGTCTGATCGTCCAGCACCAATTAGCCAAAAAGAAGCTGACCGCATCTTAAACCGTCTTCAAGAGAACTCTGAAGCACCTAAGCCAGCTACATTATTCGAGCCAGGCGAAGTTGTTCGTGTTATCGATGGTCCATTTGCTGACTTCAGCGGTGTTGTTGAAGAAGTTGATTACGAGAAGAGCCGCGTGAAAGTGTCTGTTCTTATCTTCGGTCGTTCGACACCTGTTGACCTTGAATTTGGTCAAGTTGAGCAAGACAAGTAAGTAAAAAATTAAAGCTGCCAAAATCGTTTAATATTTTGGCAATAAGCTTGAAAAAGGCCGCTGATTAACTTATAATCAGCGGCCTTTTTGTGTTAGGGCAAGTTACAACTTGTTTTATCACTAAAAAGTGAGAACCAATTTTTAAACTGGGAAGCCGTTAGAGTACGCGTCCTCGCGCGCACAAGGCTATGACCCACCAAATGAGGTATTTATTATGGCTAAAAAAGTTGAAGCTATTATCAAGCTACAAGTTGCCGCTGGTATGGCTAACCCTAGTCCTCCAGTAGGTCCAGCACTAGGTCAACACGGTGTAAACATCATGGAATTCTGTAAAGCGTTCAACGCACGTACAGAATCTATCGAAAAAGGCGCTCCAGTTCCTGTAGTGATCTCTGTTTACGGTGACCGTTCTTTCACGTTCGACATGAAAACTCCACCGGCTGCTTACTTACTTAAGAAAGCTGCAGGCATCAAATCAGGTTCTGGCCGTCCTAACACTGAAAAAGTGGGTACAGTAACTCGTGCTCAACTTGAAGAAATCGTTGAGACAAAACGACCTGACCTTACAGCGGCTGATATGGACGCTGCAGTTCGCACTATCGCAGGTTCTGCGCGTGCGATGGGCTTGAACGTAGAGGACTAAGATAATGGCAAAATTAACTAAACGTATGCGTACTATCCGCGAAAAAGTGGATGTAACTAAAGATTACGAAATCAACGAAGCAGTTGCTCTTTTAAAAGAGTTAGCGACAGCTAAATTCGTAGAAAGTGTTGACGTTGCTGTTAACCTTGGTATCGATGCTCGTAAATCTGACCAAAACGTACGTGGTGCAACTGTACTACCTAACGGTACTGGTCGTGAAGTTCGTGTTGCTGTATTCACACAAGGCGCTAACGCAGATGCTGCGAAAGAAGCTGGTGCTGAATTAGTGGGCATGGAAGATCTTGCTGATCTAGTTAAGAAAGGCGAGATGAACTTTGACGTTGTTGTTGCATCTCCAGACGCTATGCGTGTTGTTGGTCAACTAGGTCAAATCTTAGGTCCACGTGGTCTAATGCCAAACCCTAAAACTGGTACTGTAACGCCTAACGTTGCAGAAGCAGTTAAAAACGCGAAAGCAGGTCAAGTTCGTTACCGTAACGACAAGAACGGTATCATCCATACTACTATCGGTAAGGTTGATTTCACTGCTGAGCAACTTCAACAAAACCTTGAAGCTCTTATTGTTGCGCTTAAGAAGGCTAAACCTTCTCAAGCAAAAGGTACTTACGTGAAGAAAGTAACTATCTCTACAACAATGGGCGCAGGTGTTGCTGTTGACCAAAACTCTCTAAGCACAGTTGTTGCTTAATTAAGAGTTTACATGGCGCGAAATTTGAACTATAATTTTGCGCCATTTTGTTGAGAAAGTTAATTTCGAAACAAGTAAAGAATTCGGGTTGAAGTCCATAATTTCGTAATGCCTTCGGGTAAAAGCGATAAATTGGACTTCCGTCCAAGACCGTAGGCGGCTTCGGCCTTAATATATTACCTACGTAGACGGTGTGAATCCCCAGATAGATTTTTCCTAATCTTCTGGCTCTCGCCGTAAAAAGCATCTCCATCTTTGATGGGGAAGAGTAGAACAGGGAAGCCAATTTCGGCAACCCATTAAACCAGGAGTAACACCCATGGCTTTAAATCTTCAAGGCAAAAAAGCAATTGTTGCTGAAGTCAACGAAGCAGCCACTGGTGCTCTTTCTGCAGTTGTTGCAGATTCTCGTGGTGTAACAGTTGGTGCTATCACTGCCCTTCGTAAAGAAGCTCGTGAAGCTGGTGTATGGATGAAAGTTGTTCGTAACACTTTAGCTAAACGTGCTGTTGAAGGTACAGATTTTGAGTGCCTTTCTGACTCACTTGTAGGTCCAAGCTTAATCGCTTTCTCTTCAGAGCACCCAGGTGCTGCTGCGCGTATCTTCAAAGATTTCGCGAAGAAGAACGAGAAATTCGAAGTTAAGACGGCTGCATTTGAAGGTAACGTAGTAGACGCAGCTATGCTAGCAACTCTACCTACTTACGACGAAGCTGTTGCACGCTTAATGAGCGCTATGAAAGAAGCGTCTGCAGGTAAATTGTGTAAAACAATTGAAGCAGTACGTGTACAGAAAGAAGAGCAAGCTGCTTAATTTTAAGCTGTTTTTTTGTTCACTTTCGGTGTAATATTTTTTTTGGGCTATATTTAGTCCGTAATAATTAGGAAATTTGTAATGTCTGTAACTAAAGACCAAATCCTTGATGCTATTGCTGAAATGTCAGTAATGGACGTTGTTGCTCTAGTTGAAGCAATGGAAGAAAAATTCGGCGTAACTGCAGCTGCTGCTGTTGTTGCTGGTCCTGCTGCTGAAGCTGCTGAAGAAAAGACTGAGTTCGACGTAATCCTTACTGGCGCTGGCGCTAACAAGGTTGCAGCTATCAAAGCTGTACGTGGTGCTACTGGTCTTGGCCTTAAAGAAGCTAAAGCACTTGTTGAAGCTGCTCCTGCACCTATCAAAGAAGGTGTATCTAAAGAAGAAGCTGAAGCACTTGCAAAAGACCTTACTGAAGCTGGTGCTGAAGTTGAGGTTAAGTAATCTAGCTTACGCTAGGTTCGCTGCCTGAGTAATCAGGCAAGGGCTGGTGATTATTTAATCACCGGCCTTTTTGCGCTATAGAGCGATGCAATCCTGTAACGCAAATAAAATCTAATTTTCTCTTTACTTTCAAGTTGTTACCTATTTTGGTATTGAAAGTGTCAGAGCAAAATAGAACAACAATTTAATGTTGTACATCTTGGCTTAGATGCCAGTTAAGTCTGTTCTTACAAGAACAGGTCGGGTCAAAGATCAGCAAGCTGAGGAACCCCATGGCTTACTCTTATTCTGAAAAGAAACGTATCCGTAAGGATTTTGGTAAACGTCCACAAGTTTTGGATATACCTTTCTTACTGTCGACGCAGTTAGAATCGTTTAAAAAATTCTTAGTCCCTGACGCTGATGGCGATCACGGTTTGGAAGCTGCTTTCCGTTCTGTGTTTCCTATCAAAAGCTACTCGGGAAATTCTGAGCTTCAATACGTAAGTTATCGTATTGGTGAGCCAGTATTCGATGTAAAAGAATGTCAAATTCGCGGTGTGACTTATTCTGCTCCACTTCGCGTAAAATTGCGTCTTGTGGTGATGGACAAAGAAGCACCAGGCACAGTTAAAGACATTAAAGAGCAAGAAGTTTACATGGGCGAAATTCCGCTCATGACTGATACCGGTACCTTTGTTATCAATGGTACAGAGCGTGTTATCGTTTCTCAGCTACACCGTAGCCCTGGTGTATTCTTTGATAACGACCGCGGTAAAACTCACTCGTCAGGTAAAGTACTTTATAACGCGCGTGTAATTCCTTACCGTGGTTCATGGTTAGACTTCGAGTTTGATGCAAAAGATAACCTTTATGTACGTATTGACCGTCGTCGTAAATTACCGGCGTCAATCATCCTACGTGCACTTGAGTACTCAACGGATGAAATCCTAGAGATATTCTTCGATACAACTGCGTTTGAAGTTGCTGACGGTAAAGTTCTTATGGAACTTGTTCCTTCACGCTTACGTGGTGAAACTGCCGCTTTTGATATCAAAGGCGAAGACGGTGAAGTCCTTGTTGAAGCGGGTCGTCGTATTACTGCGCGTCACATCAAGAACATCGAGAAAAAAGGTATTAACCAATTAGAAGTACCGCATGAGTACATCATTGGTCGTGTTGTAGCTAAAAACTATGTTGATGAGTCAACGGGTGAGATCATCGCAAACGCGAATGACGAGCTATCACTTGAGCTAATGGCTGAATTGGTTAAAGCAGGTCACACTAAGATTGATACACTATATATCAACGAAGTGGACAGCGGCGCCTACATGTCAGATACATTACGTATCGACACAACAAGCAACCGTTTAGAAGCATTAGTAGAAATTTATCGCATGATGCGCCCAGGCGAGCCACCGACGAAAGACGCGGCTGAAGCCTTATTTGATAACTTGTTCTTCTCTGACGAGCGTTACGATTTATCAACAGTTGGTCGTATGAAGTTCAATAGCCGTGTAGGTTATGACTCAGATACTGGCCCTGGCACATTATCGAAAGAAGACATCGTAGCTGTTATGAAAGTGCTTATCGCTATTCGTAACGGTGTTGGCGATGTTGATGATATCGACCACTTAGGCAACCGTCGTATCCGTAGTGTTGGCGAAATGGCTGAGAACCAATTCCGCGTTGGTCTAGTACGTGTTGAGCGTGCTGTACGTGAGCGTTTAAGCTTAGGTGACCTTGACGCTGTAATGCCACAAGATCTTATTAACGCTAAGCCTATTTCGGCTGCGGTTAAAGAGTTCTTTGGTTCATCTCAGTTATCACAGTTCATGGACCAAAATAACCCGCTTTCAGAAGTAACGCACAAGCGTCGTATTTCTGCATTAGGCCCGGGTGGTTTAACACGTGAACGCGCTGGCTTCGAGGTTCGAGACGTTCACGTAACTCACTATGGTCGTGTATGTCCAATCGAAACGCCTGAGGGTCCAAACATCGGTCTAATTAACTCATTGTCTACGTACGCACGTACCAATGACTATGGTTTCTTAGAAACACCTTACCGTAAAGTGGTAAACGGTGTAGTTACTGATGAAGTAGATTACTTATCAGCCATTGAAGAAGGTCAGTTTGTTATCGCTCAGGCGAACTCAAACTTGAACGAAAACAATGAGTTTGTTGATGAACTAATTCCATGTCGTCACAAAGGTGAATCAACCTTTATGGGCAAAATGGACCAACAATATATGGACGTATCACCACAACAGGTGATCTCTGTAGCGGCAGCACTTATCCCGTTCCTAGAACACGATGATGCTAACCGTGCATTGATGGGTTCAAACATGCAACGTCAAGCCGTACCAACACTTATCGCGGACAAACCGCTGGTAGGTACAGGTATCGAGCTTACACTAGCGAAAGATTCTGGTGTAACTATCGTTGCTAAGCGTGGTGGTGAAGTAATGTATGCGGATGCAAGCCGCATCGTTGTAAATGTACATGAAGATGAGCGTATTCCAGGTGAAGCGGGCATCGATATTTACAACCTTACTAAATACACTCGCTCAAACCAAAATACATGTATTAACCAAAAACCAACTTGTATGGTTGGTGAGCCGGTAACACGTGGTGACGTATTAGCAGATGGTCCTTCGACTGACCTAGGTGACTTAGCACTTGGTCAAAACCTTCGCGTGGCATTCATGCCATGGAACGGTTATAACTTCGAGGATTCAATCCTACTATCTGAGCGTGTAGTTCAAGAAGATCGTCTAACGACTATCCACATTCAAGAACTACAATGTATCGCACGTGATACTAAATTAGGTCCTGAAGAGATCACAGCAGATATCCCTAACGTAGGTGAGTCTGCACTAGGCAAGCTTGATGAATCAGGCGTTGTTTATATCGGTGCTGAAGTTAAAGGCGGCGATATCCTAGTAGGTAAAGTGACTCCGAAAGGCGAAACGCAATTAACACCAGAAGAAAAGCTACTACGTGCTATCTTCGGTGAGAAAGCGTCAGACGTTAAAGACAGCTCTTTACGCGTACCAAACTCTGTAACTGGTACTGTAATCGACGTACAAGTTTTCACCCGTGACGGTGTTGAAAAAGATAAGCGTGCGTTAGAAGTTGAAGACATGCAGCTTCGCGAAGCGAAGAAAGACTTCAACGAAGAGTTCCGTATCTTAGAAGCAGGTGTATTAGACCGTGCTCGTAAGTTACTTGTTGACGCAGGTCTGAACGCAGATTCAATTGCATCACTAAATGCTGAAAAGCTGCTTACTCAAAGCCTTGCTGAAGAAGACAAGCAAGCTGAACTTGAGCAACTAGCTGCCCAGTACGATGAGCTTAAAGCTGAATACGATAAGAAGTTTGAAAACAAACGTCGTAAGATCACTCAAGGTGATGACTTAGCACCAGGCGTACTTAAGATTGTTAAAGTATACCTAGCTGTTAAACGTCGTATCCAACCAGGTGATAAGATGGCGGGTCGTCACGGTAACAAAGGTGTTATCTCGACTATCGTACCAGTAGAAGATATGCCATACGATGACAAAGGTCGTACGGTAGACATCGTTCTGAACCCGCTAGGTGTACCATCACGTATGAACATCGGTCAGATCCTAGAAACACACATGGGTCTTGCTGCACGTGGTGTGGGTGAGCGTTTAGAAGAAATGATGAAAGAGCAGCGTGAACTGCACGAAATCCGTAGCTTCGTTAAGAAAGTTTACGAATTAGGTGATTGTCGTCAGAAAGTTGATATCGACTCGTTCTCTGATGATGAAGTTCGTCGCTTAGCTGATAACTTGAAAGGTGGTTTACCGATCGCAACTCCAGCCTTTGATGGTGCTCGTGAAAGCGAAATCAAAGACTTACTAGAGCTTGGTGGTTATCCAAGAAGCGGTCAAGTTACACTTTATGATGGCCGTACTGGCGATCAGTTCGAACGTCAAGTAACTGTTGGTTACATGTACATGCTGAAACTTAACCACTTGGTTGATGACAAGATGCACGCACGTTCAACTGGTTCTTACAGCCTTGTTACTCAGCAGCCGCTGGGTGGTAAAGCTCAGTTCGGTGGCCAGCGTTTCGGTGAGATGGAGGTGTGGGCACTAGAAGCTTACGGTGCTGCATATACTCTACAAGAAATGCTAACAGTGAAATCGGATGACGTGAACGGTCGTACTAAGATGTATAAGAACATCGTAGATGGTAACCATAAGATGGAACCAGGTATGCCAGAATCGTTCAACGTATTGTTGAAAGAAATCCGCTCACTGGGTATCAACATCGAGTTGGAAGAAAATTAAGCCATTTAGGTGCGGCGTAAGCCGCACCTGTTAGGCCGAATAGAATGTAGGGGCGATTGGTTCGCCCTCAAGATTAACCTCCGACAGGAGAGCTAAGGTGAAAGACTTACTTAAGTTTCTGAAGCAACAAAATAAGACCGAAGAATTCGATGCAATTCGCATTGGTCTTGCTTCGCCAGATATGGTTCGTTCATGGTCATACGGTGAAGTAAAGAAACCTGAGACAATCAACTACCGTACTTTCAAGCCTGAGCGCGACGGCTTATTCTGTGCCCGTATTTTCGGCCCAGTGAAAGATTATGAGTGTTTATGTGGTAAATATAAGCGCCTTAAGCACCGTGGTGTTATTTGTGAAAAGTGTGGCGTTGAAGTAACGCTTACTAAAGTGCGTCGTGACCGTATGGGTCACATTGAGCTTGCGAGCCCAGTTGCGCACATTTGGTTCTTAAAATCATTACCGTCACGTATTGGCTTAATGCTAGACATGACACTTCGTGACATCGAGCGCGTACTTTACTTCGAATCATTCGTAGTAACTGAGCCTGGTATGACAACGCTTGAGCGTGGTCAGCTTTTAGGTGAAGAAGAGTACCTAGATGCACTTGAAGAGCACGGTGATGAGTTTGAAGCGAAGATGGGTGCAGAAGCAGTATTAGACTTGCTTCGTGAACTTGATCTTGGCCAATTAATTGCTGAAATGCGCGAAGAGTTACCAACAATTAACTCTGAAACTAAGCGTAAGAAGATCACTAAACGTCTTAAATTAATGGAATCTTTCCACCAATCAGGTAACAACCCTGAGTGGATGATCATGACAGTACTTCCAGTACTTCCGCCTGATCTACGTCCATTAGTACCACTAGACGGTGGTCGTTTTGCGACTTCTGATCTGAATGACCTTTACCGTCGTGTTATTAACCGTAATAACCGTCTTAAGCGTCTATTAGATCTAGCAGCACCAGACATTATCGTACGCAACGAAAAACGTATGTTACAAGAAGCGGTAGATGCGCTACTTGATAACGGTCGTCGCGGTCGTGCGATCACAGGTTCTAACAAACGTCCTCTTAAATCGCTTGCTGATATGATCAAAGGTAAGCAAGGTCGTTTCCGTCAGAACTTACTTGGTAAACGTGTAGATTACTCTGGCCGTTCTGTAATCACAGTAGGTCCTACGCTTAAACTACACCAGTGTGGTCTTCCTAAGAAGATGGCACTTGAGCTATTCAAACCATTTATCTACGGCAAATTAGAGCGTCGCGGCATGGCTACGACTATCAAAGCTGCTAAGAAGATGGTTGAGCGTGAAGTGGCAGAAGTATGGGATGTATTAGACGAAGTAATTCGTGAACATCCAGTATTACTTAACCGTGCACCAACACTTCACCGTTTGGGTATCCAAGCGTTCGAACCTGTGCTTATCGAAGGTAAAGCGATCCATTTACACCCATTAGTTTGTGCGGCGTACAACGCTGACTTCGATGGTGACCAAATGGCGGTACACGTACCGTTAACGCTTGAAGCACAGTTAGAAGCACGTGCTCTAATGATGTCTACAAACAACATCCTATCTCCAGCGAATGGTGAGCCAATCATCGTTCCTTCACAGGACGTTGTATTAGGTCTTTACTACATGACTCGTGATCGCATCAATGCGAAAGGCGAAGGTACTGTATTTAAAGATCCTAAAGAAGCTGAAAAAGCATACCGCAGTGGTAATGCTGAGCTACATGCGCGCGTAAAAGTACGTATTAGCGAAACAGTTGACAATGAAGAAGGTGAAGCAGTTGAGCAAGTATCTATTGTTGAAACAACAGTAGGTCGTGCAATTCTTTCACTAATCCTACCTAAAGGCATGCCGTTTGAGTTAATCAACCAAGCCCTAGGTAAGAAACAAATTTCTGGCTTATTAAACGAGTGTTACCGTCGTCTAGGTCTTAAAGATACCGTTATCTTTGCTGACCAAGTAATGTACACAGGTTTCCACTACGCAATGAAGTCAGGTGTTTCAATCGGTATCGATGACTTAGTTATCCCACCGGTTAAAGCAGAAATCATTGAATCAGCGGAAGCTGAAGTAACTGAAATCAACCAACAATTCCAATCAGGTCTTGTAACGGCTGGTGAAAAGTACAACAAAGTTATCGATATCTGGTCACGTGTAAATGAAAACTTATCACGTGAGATGATGGCGAACTTATCAAAAGACACTGTAATCAACGCGAAAGGCGAAGAAGAAGAGCAATCTTCATTTAACTCAGTGTTTATGATGGCAGACTCAGGTGCACGTGGTAGCGCCGCTCAGATCCGTCAGTTAGCGGGTATGCGTGGTCTAATGGCACGTCCAGATGGTTCAATCATCGAGACACCAATCACGGCGAACTTCCGTGAAGGTCTAAACGTACTACAGTACTTCATCTCAACGCACGGTGCGCGTAAAGGTCTTGCCGATACAGCACTTAAAACAGCAAACTCGGGTTACTTAACGCGTCGTCTAGTAGACGTTGCACAAGACTTAGTAATCAACGAAGACGACTGTGGCACAGAAGATGGCTTAACAATGAAACCGCTTATCGAAGGTGGTGACGTTGTAGAAGCACTTCGTGAACGTGTACTAGGTCGTGTTGTTGCTGAAGATGTATTAATTCCAAATACTAACGAAGTACTTGTTGAGCGTAACGTTATGCTTGACGAAAAACTGTGTGACCTTTTAGAAGAGCACTCAGTGGATGAAGTACGCGTTCGTTCAGTAATCACTTGTGATAATGACTTTGGTGTATGTGCTAAGTGTTACGGTCGTGACCTTGCGCGTGGCCACATCATCAACCCAGGTGAGTCAGTAGGTGTTATCGCGGCACAATCAATCGGTGAGCCGGGTACACAGCTTACGATGCGTACCTTCCACATCGGTGGTGCGGCATCTCGAGCGTCTGCTGAAAACAGTGTACAAGTTAAAACTAACGGTACATTGAAGTTACACAATGCGAAGTACGTATTAAACACAGACGGTAAGATTGTTATCACGTCTCGTTCAACAGAGATCACTATCATCGATAGCTTTGGTCGTGAGAAAGAGCGTTATAAAGTACCTTACGGTGCGGTGTTAGCAGTACAAGATAATGCAGAAGTTCAAGGTAACGACATCGTTGCTACTTGGGACCCGCATAGTCACCCAATCGTTCTTGAGCACAAGTCAAAAATCTCATTCAGCGACATTGATGACTCAAATACCGAAGCACAAACAGACGAGTTAACTGGTTTAACACGTGTGGTTGTTAAAGACTTAGGTAAAGCGAATGCGAAAGAACCTAAACTAATCATCGAAAGCGATGAGCGTGGTCTGCAAGAAACACGTCTTCCTTCATTCACAACGATTGAAGTAACAGACGGTGCAACTGCAAACCCAGGTGACGTACTAGCACGTATTCCGCAAGAAGGTTCGAAGACTCGTGATATCACGGGTGGTCTACCTCGCGTAGCTGACTTATTCGAAGCACGTAAGCCGAAAGATCCTGCAATCCTTGCAGAAATCACAGGTACTATCAGCTTCGGTAAAGAAACTAAAGGTAAGAAGCGTCTTGTAATCACTCCTGCTGAGGGTGACGCATACGAAGAGATGATCCCTAAATGGCGTCAACTTAACGTGTTCGAAGGTGAGCAAGTGTCTAAAGGTGAGGTTATCGCCGATGGTCCTGAGTCACCACATGACATCTTACGCCTACGTGGTGTAACTCATGTAGCTAACTACATCGTTAACGAAGTGCAAGAGGTTTACCGCTTGCAAGGCGTTAAGATCAATGACAAGCACATTGAGACAATTATTCGTCAGATGCTACGTAAATGTATCATCCTTGACGGCGGTGACACTGAGTTCTTAGCCGGTGAACAAGTTGAAGTAGCACGCGTTAATATTTCTAACCGTGAACTTGAGAAACAAGGCAAGATCCCAGCGAAGTTTGAAATCCAGTTAATGGGTATCACTAAAGCGTCACTTGCAACAGAATCTTTCATTTCTGCAGCATCGTTCCAGGAGACAACTCGTGTCCTAACTGAAGCCGCTGTAAATGGTAAGAGCGATGAGCTTCGTGGTCTGAAAGAGAACGTAATCGTGGGTCGTCTGATCCCAGCTGGTACAGGCTTTGCGTATCACCAAGACCGTTTAAACCGTCGCAAGCAAGGTGAAATCGTTGAAGAGCAAACAGTAAGCGCTGAAGAGGCAACTCAAGCACTTACTGACGCACTAAACGCAGATATCTCTGGAAACCAATAATCTCAGCTTAATCAATAGATTAAGAAATCGTAAGGCAGTTATCTTCTGCCTTACGATGAGTTAAGGTTGACAGGTTAAACTTTGCTCATTAAAATTCCGCCACCCATTTGCCTGCACGTTTTGTAACGAGCATGTAAACAGGGCGGATTTTTTATTTTTTCAGTAGTAATTTTAATTTCAGGAGCTATTTAAATGGCAACTATTAACCAGCTAGTGCGTAAGCCACGTCGTAGCAAAGTTACTAAAAGTAACTCAGCTGCACTTAAAGCTTGTCCGCAAAAGCGTGGTGTATGTACTCGTGTATATACAACTACACCTAAGAAACCAAACTCTGCATTACGTAAAGTAGCGCGTGTTCGTTTAACTAACGGTTTCGAAGTAACATCTTACATTGGTGGTGAAGGCCACAACTTACAAGAGCACAGTGTAATCCTAATCCGTGGTGGTCGTGTTAAAGACTTACCAGGTGTGCGTTTCCACACTGTACGTGGTGCACTTGACTGTGCAGGCGTTAGCGACCGTCGTCAAGCTCGTTCTAAATACGGTGCTAAACGCCCTAAGGGCTAATGGTTCTCCGTTAGTAAGGCCAAGCACTAAATTTTTAAATTAATTGTTTTGGGTATTGACTCTAAAAGAGCAAACCTGAAGATACCGGAGATACAAAATGCCTAGAAGACGCGTAATAGGTCAACGTAAAATTCTTCCAGATCCTAAGTTCGGATCGGAACTTCTTGCTAAATTCGTTAACGTAGTAATGTTAGACGGCAAGAAATCTACTGCTGAAAAAATCGTTTATGGTGCGTTAGACGTGGCTGCTGAGAAATCAGGCAAGTCGCACCTTGAAATCTTTGAAGCTGCACTTGAAAACGTTCGCCCACAGGTAGAGGTTAAATCTCGCCGTGTTGGTGGTTCAACGTACCAAGTACCAGTTGAAGTACGTCCAGTACGTCGCAACGCATTAGGTATGCGTTGGTTAGTAGACGCTGCACGTAAGCGTGGCGAAAAATCTATGGGCTTACGTTTAGCTCAAGAAATCGTTGACGCTGCTGACAACAAAGGCACTGCGGTTAAGAAACGTGAAGACGTTCACCGTATGGCTGAAGCGAATAAAGCATTCGCTCATTACCGTTGGTAATCTGCCCTTAACCTTTAAGAGGATCATATGGCACGTACAACTCCACTTGAGCGCTATCGCAATATCGGTATTTGCGCTCACGTAGATGCAGGTAAAACCACCACAACAGAACGTGTTCTGTTCTACACGGGTCTTTCTCATAAGATCGGTGAAGTACATGATGGTGCTGCAACTATGGATTGGATGGAGCAGGAACAAGAGCGTGGTATCACAATCACTTCTGCTGCAACAACGTGTTTCTGGAAAGGGATGGACGCTCAATTTGACGACCATCGCATCAATATCATTGATACGCCAGGACACGTAGATTTCACTATCGAAGTAGAGCGTTCTTTACGCGTACTAGATGGTGCGGTAGTTGTTCTTTGTGCTTCATCTGGTGTACAGCCGCAAACTGAGACAGTTTGGCGTCAAGCGAACAAATACGAAGTTCCTCGAATGATCTTCGTAAACAAAATGGATCGCACTGGCGCTGACTTCTTAACAGTTGTGGACCAGGTGAAATCTCGTCTTGGAGCAACGCCTGTTCCAATTCAGCTACCAATTGGTGCTGAAGACGACTTTAAAGGTGTTATTGACCTTATTAAGATGAAAGCCATTAACTGGAATGCCGAAGATCAAGGCATGACTTTCTCTTATGAGGCCATTCCGGCAGAGCTTCTGGAGCTTGCAGAAGAATGGCGTTCTCACATGGTTGAGAGCGCTGCTGAAGCATCAGAAGAACTAATGGACAAATATCTAGAAGGTGAAGACCTGACCGAAGCTGAAATTAAAGCAGCTTTACGTCAGCGCACATTAGCAAACGAAATTGTTCCAATGACGTGTGGTAGTGCATTTAAGAATAAGGGTGTTCAAGCTGTGCTTGATGCTGTTATCGAATATATGCCTGCGCCAACACAAGTGAAACAAATCCAAGGTATCGTTGAAGATGGTACTGAGGAAGAACGTCCTGCTGATGACAACGCACCGTTTGCCGCACTTGCTTTTAAGATTGCGACAGACCCGTTCGTTGGCACCTTGACCTTCTTCCGTGTTTACTCTGGTACTGTTAAACAGGGTGATGCGGTATACAATCCAGTTAAAAGTAAGCGTGAGCGACTTGGTCGTATCGTTCAGATGCATTCAAACTCACGTGAAGAGATCAAAGTAGTCTACGCAGGCGACATCGCAGCGGCTATTGGTCTTAAAGACGTAACAACAGGTGAGACACTGTGTGATCCGAACTCAATCATTACGCTTGAGCGTATGGAGTTCCCAGAGCCAGTTATCTCTGTTGCGGTTGAGCCTCGCACAGTCGCTGACCAAGATAAGATGGGTATCGCGTTAGGTAAACTAGCGGCAGAAGATCCGTCTTTCAGAGTACAAACTGACGAAGAATCAGGCCAGACTATTATTTCTGGTATGGGTGAACTTCACCTTGATATCATTGTCGACCGTATGAAACGTGAATTCAGTGTTGAATGTAACGTTGGTAAGCCGCAGGTAGCATACCGTGAAGCTATCCGTTCAGCTGTTGAAGTTGAAGGGAAGTTCGTACGTCAATCAGGTGGTCGTGGTCAATATGGTCACGTCTGGCTTAAACTTGAACCGATGGATATTTCGGAAGATGATGCGCCAACTTACGAATTCGTTAACGAAATCGTTGGTGGTTCAGTTCCTAAAGAATACATCCCTGCGGTAGACAAAGGCATCCAAGAGCAAATGGCTCAAGGTGTGCTTGCTGGCTACCCATTACTTGGCGTTAAAGCGACTTTATATGATGGTTCATTCCATGATGTAGACTCGAATGAAATGGCATTTAAGATTGCAGGTTCAATGGCGATGAAGAAAGGTGCGCTTGAAGCAAACCCTGCTCTTCTAGAACCAGTAATGAAGGTTGAAGTTATCACTCCTGAAGAAAACATGGGTGATGTAGTTGGTGACTTAAACCGTCGCCGCGGCATGATCGAAGGCATGGAAGAAGCATTCGGTGGTCTTAAGCAAATTAATGCGCAAGTACCACTTTCTGAAATGTTTGGTTATGCAACTGATCTGCGATCTGCAACACAAGGCCGTGCATCTTACTCTATGGAGTTTTTGAAGTATGCAGAAGCCGCTAAAAACGTTGCAGATGCAATAATTGCAGCTCGCGCTGTTATATGATTTAGCTTGTCTGGCCCAATAGTGGGTCAGGCGTTAATTTCTTTATAGGAATTTTTTAAGATGGCAAAAGAAAAGTTTGAACGCGTAAAACCGCACGTAAACGTTGGTACAATCGGCCACGTTGACCACGGTAAAACAACTCTAACAGCAGCAATCACTAACGTACTTGCAAAAGTATACGGTGGTGTAGCTAAAGACTTCGCATCAATCGATAACGCTCCAGAAGAGCGTGAGCGTGGTATCACAATCTCAACTTCACACGTTGAGTACGATACTCCAACTCGTCACTACGCACACGTAGACTGTCCAGGACACGCCGATTATGTTAAAAACATGATCACTGGTGCTGCTCAAATGGACGGCGCAATCCTAGTAGTTGCTGCGACTGACGGTCCTATGCCACAAACTCGTGAGCACATCCTACTTTCTCGTCAGGTTGGTGTACCTTACATCATCGTATTCATGAACAAATGTGACATGGTTGACGACGAAGAGCTACTTGAGCTAGTTGAGATGGAAGTTCGTGAACTTCTTTCTGAGTACGACTTCCCAGGTGATGACTTACCACTAATCCAAGGTTCAGCGCTTAAAGCGTTAGAAGGCGAGAAAGAGTGGGAAGACAAAATCGTTGAGCTTGCAGAAGCACTAGATTCTTACATCCCAGAGCCAGAGCGTGACATCGATAAGCCATTCATCATGCCTATCGAAGACGTATTCTCAATCCAAGGTCGTGGTACTGTTGTAACAGGCCGTGTTGAAGCTGGTATCATCAACGTGAATGACGAAGTTGAAATCGTAGGTATCAAAGAAACTACGAAGACAACTTGTACAGGTGTTGAGATGTTCCGTAAGCTTCTAGACGAAGGTCGTGCGGG
>NZ_VFBD01000028.1:0-36889 GCF_011319765.1 Pseudoalteromonas sp. MB47
TGAACTCTGTGGTTCAAATGTGTCTTTACACTAAGAGAAAAGCTAGCCATGAGTGTTAATGTGAGTGTGCATATTCGCTGCTGAAGTGATAGGCGACATTGTAAGCGTGAAATTTATTTCGCATGAAGAACTTGATTGAACCACAGAGGACATAGAGAGCACAGAGGTAGAGAAGGTTAGATAAGACCTTTTTAAATATTGGTTTCTCAGTGTAGCGCGGAGCGCCTCGGTGAACTCTGTGGTTCAAATGTGTCTTTACACTAAGAGAAAAGCTAGCCATGAGTGTTAATGTGAGTGTGCATATTCGCTGCTGAAGTGATAGGCGACATTGTAAGCGTGAAATTTATTTCGCGTGAAGAACTTGATTGAACCACAGAGGTCACAGAGAACACAGAGGGCACAGAGAACACAGAGGAAGAGAAGGAGAGATTAAAAATAGTAATTCTCTTCAGCGAAGCGTCTCATAATCTTTATGTGATAATTTGGTTTCTCAGTGTAGCGCAAAGCGCCTCGGCGTACTCTGTGGTTCAAAGTGTTTTCCCGAATAGATAAGCTTTAAGCTGAATGAGCATTTTCTATGATGAGTTGATAAGCAGCACCGTAGGCGTGAAATTTATTCCGCGCGAAAGTAATTGCGCAAAGAGAAGTGAACGAGAAGAGAAAGAGGAAACCAAAAGATACCTCCGCTTCAGTGCAGCGACTCTTAGCCTCTTTGTGAATTAAAGAGTTTTTCTAACCACAGAGGTCACAGAGAGCACAGAGGAAGAGAAGGGGGGGATTCAACTAGTATTTCTGTCTCATAACCTCTTCGTGAGCATTGGTATTAACGAAAAATAAAATTAAAAACCATTCAGCTTGTATCTACATTGGTACTGTTAGTTTGGTATTATTGTAGATTAAATTATTGATAAGGGACTTAATATGAAAGCAGTGATCCCAGTTGCGGGCCTTGGTACCCGTATGCTTCCAATGACCAAAGCAATTCCTAAAGAAATGCTACCGTTAGTTGATAAACCGCTAATTCAATACATCGTAAACGAGTGTGTTGCTGCAGGTATTAAAGAGATTGTACTAGTAACTCATAGCTCAAAAAACGCTATTGAAAACCATTTTGATACAAGTTTTGAGCTAGAAGCAACGCTTGAAAAACGTGTAAAGCGCACACTGCTAGAAGAAGTTCGTTCTATCTGCCCACCAGATGTAACCATTATGCATGTTCGTCAAGGCGAGGCTATGGGCTTAGGTCACGCAGTTATGTGTGCAAAACCAATTGTTGGCGATGACGACTTTGTTGTTGTATTACCTGATGTTATTTTAGATAGCTACACTGCAGATCAAAAAACCGAAAATATTGCTGCTATGATTAAGCGCTTTAATGAAGTTAAAGCAAGCCAAATCATGTTAGAGCCTGTACCGCAAGAAAACGTACATAAATATGGTATTGCTGATATCGGTGGCGTTAAAATTAAAGCGGGCGAAAGTGCGCCAATCAAGACTATGGTCGAAAAGCCAAAAGCAGAAGAAGCACCATCTAATTTAGCGGTTGTTGGCCGTTATGTTTTATCTAAAGCTATTTGGCCGCTGCTTGCTAAAACACCAGCGGGTGCGGGCGGTGAAATTCAACTTACCGATGCTATCGATGAGTTAATGAAGCACGAAATTGTTGAAGCATTCCACATGAGTGGCCGAGCTCACGACTGCGGTGACAAACTGGGCTACTTAAAAGCGATTGTTGAATACAGTATGCGCGATGATAAACTAGGCGAAGAGTTCTCTGAGTTTTTAAATGAATTGGTTGAGCCTAAAGTGAGTCACTTGAAAGCGGTTTAATCTCTTTATTAGTTTCTAATATATCTAAACGCCTACACATTGTGTAGGCGTTTTTTGTTTATAAAATATACTTTGAAACACAGAGAGCGAGGATTACAGAGTGAGATAATTAATAGACTTAAGGTGGATGTGCAGACTCTTTACTAAAGTGAAATCTTATACCGTTGGCCTGAAATTTATTGTGCACTAAGAACTCTTTTGAACCACAGAGGGCACAGAGGAAAGAGAGAGGTATAAGGTGCTTTAACTCAAGCCCGGTGTTTTATGAGTTTTAGAATTAATTTAATTTTCTCTATGAAGCGCGAAGCGCCTCTGTGCGTTCTGTGGCTCAAAGTGTTTTTATACAAAGAGAAAAGCTCGCCGTGAGTGTTAATGTGAGCATGCATATTGGTCACTGAGGTGATTGGCGACACCGTAGGCGTGAAATTTATTTCGCGCGAAGATCTTGATTGAACCACAGAGGACATAGAGAGCACAGAGGTAGAGAAGGAGGTATTTAAGCTTTCAGCCAAATTGTGTTGTTTGTGGGTCAGACATTGGTTGATGGAATGGTGTTGTATGTATGGCGCGCCAAGCAAGCGTGACGCCTACAGTTTAATATTCTATTTCTCTGTGTAGCGCGAAGCGCCTCGGTGTACTCTATGGTTCAAAGTGTTTTTCTATATTTATCTAATTAGAACCACAGAGGACATAGAGAGCACAGAGGTAGAGAAGGAGGTATTTAAGCTTTCAGCCAAATTCTGTTGTTTGTGGGTCAGACATTGGTTGATGGAATGGTGTTGTATATAAGGCACGCCAAGCAAGCGTGACGCCTACAGTTTAATATTTCATTTCTCTGTGTAGCGCGAAGCGCCTCGGTGTACTCTGTGGTTCAAAGTGTTTTTCTATATTTATCTAATTAGAACCACAGAGGACATAGAGAGCACAGAGGTAGATTAAGCTTTCAGCCAAATTGTGTTGTTTGTGGGTCAGACATTGGTTGATGGAATGGTGTTGTATATAAGGCACGCCAAGCAAGCGTGACGCCTACAGTTTAATATTTCATTTCTCTGTGTAGCGCGAAGCGCCTCGGTGTACTCTGTGGTTCAAAGTGTTTTTCTATATTTATCTAATTAGAACCACAGAGGACATAGAGAGCACAGAGGTAGATTAAGCTTTCAGCCAAATTGTGTTGTTTGTGGGTCAGACATTGGTTGATGGAATGGTGTTGTATATAAGGCACGCTAAGCAAGCGTGACGCCTACAGTTTAATGTTTCATTTCTCTGTGTAGCGCGAAGCGCCTCTGTGTACTCTGTGGTTCAAAGTGTTTCTCTATATTTATCTAATTAGAACCACAGAGGACATAGAGAGCACAGAGGTAGAGAAGGTGGTATTTAAGCTTTCAGCCCTCAGATTTCAGCCAAATTGTGTTGTTTGTGGGTCAGACATTGGTTGATGGAATGTTGTTGTATATAAGGCACGCCAAGCAAGCGTGACGCCTACAGTTTAATATTTCATTTCTCTGTGTAGCGCGAAGCGCCTCTGTGTACTCTGTGGTTCAAAATTATTTAAGCCGATTACATCACAGGTGCTACAGTTAGCTCTAGATTAAATCTAAAATAATGAACTTTAGTTTTCTCTGTGTAGCACGTAGTGCCTCTGTGTACTCTGTGGTTCAAAATTATTTAAGCCGATTACACCACAGGTGCTACAGATAGCTCTATAGATTAAATCTCTAATAATTAACTTTGGTTTTGTTTGTGAAGCGCGGAGCACCTCCTTGTACTCTGTGGTTCAAAGCTATTTAAGCTGATTACACCACAGGTTCTACAGTTAGCTCTTTAGAACAAATTTCGAAAAATTAACTTTGGTTGTCTCTGTGTAGCGCGCAGTGCCTCCGTGTACTCTGTGGTTCAAATCAATTTAACTTAGTTAGCTATTTCAACCTTTGTTTTATCGTCGAGTAGGGCTTGGTATTTTTTAGCCAGGGTTGCTTTGGCTTCGTCATCGCCGTGTACTATTTTGATTAATTTCGGCTTCTTTTTCATGCCCGTTACAAACCTAATTAGCCCTTTTTGATCTGCATGGGCGCTGTAGCCACTGATGGTATGTATTGCAGCGTTTATATAAACCCTTTCGTTATTAATATAAACGTAACCGCCTCTTGGTCCATAGGTTTGAATATCGCGCCCTAACGTGCCTTTGCCTTGATAACCCACAAAAATGATATCGGTTGTTTTGTCTGGCAAAAACCTCTCAAGGTAATTAACTATTCTGCCTCCGGTGCACATGCCACTGGCTGCAATGATTATTGCTGGTTGCTGCCTCGAGCTTAAAAAGTTAATGAGTGCCATGTGTTCTTGGTGGGTATCAATAGTATGCAGCTGGCTAAAGTCTAACGGGTGGCGGCCTTGCTTAATTCGTCTTTTGGCCTCGTTATCCCATAAGGTTTTAAAATGTTGGTATTCGGCAGTGAAATTTGCCGCCATGGGCGAGTCTACAATCACTTGCAGCTTACGCCACATAGAGCTTTTACGAGCTGAGTGAATAATTTGCTCTAACTCATAAAGTAGTTCTTGCGTACGGCCAATACTGAACGCAGGAATAAGCACTACGCCATTATCAGCAACGGCTCGCTCTATTATGTTTTTTAATACTTTAACCCGAGCCTTACGGCCATCATGTGTTTTATCACCATAGGTAGATTCAATCACAAGCGTATCTGCGCGGTAGGGCGGTTTAGGTGACGGTAATAACGGTGTGTAAGGCGCACCTAAATCACCAGAAAATACCACTCTGTGGTTATTTGGTTTTTTGCCAAGTTCAATTTCTATATAAGCAGAGCCAAGGATGTGCCCAGCTCGTTGTAGGCGGATTTTAAATAATGTATCGCTTGAGGTAATTTTTTCGGGGCTAAAGCCCGCTCCTACTGGGGTGGAGTACCACTTTTTGAAATCGAGGGGAACAATTTGCTGTTTTAACCTTTTTAAGCAAGTTCTAATGATTGCTTCATCACGGGTTACACCGAGTTTTAATGCATCTTCAATCACCATGGGTAATAACTTAGCAGTTGCGATAGAGGTATAAATTGGCCCTTTAAAGCCAGCTAAAAGTAGGTAGGGTATGCGGCCAACATGATCAATATGGCAATGGGTGACGATTAATGCTTTTACAGTTGAGATGTCAAAGTCGATATTGAGATCTTCGTGGCTATCTTCGCCCTGAAACAGCCCGCAATCGATGAGTATTGAGTTGTTGTCGTTAATAATAAGCTGGTGGCAAGACCCTGTAACACCGTTAACTGCTCCGTGGTGTTTTATATGCATAATAATATCCTTATTTTTGAAGCATATGCTCAGCATAGAGGTTATTGATTATAACGGCAACGAGCAAAGTTCTACATGCAGTGTTGGAATATTCATAAAATCTAGGGTAGGAAGCTTTAGGCCTTAAGTAAGATGATCAAACTCGTTGCAAACAGAAATACGATACAGTAGGCGTGAAATTTATTTTCGCGCAAGAGAGCTTTTTGAACCACAGAGGTCATAGAGAGCACAGAGGAAAAGAAAGAGAGATTCAAATAGTGTTTATCTTCAGCGAAGTATCTCATAATCCTATGTGATCATTTGGTTTCTCTGTGTAGCGCGAAGCGCCTCGGTGCTCTCTGTGGTTCAAATATTGTTTTTGCACAAAGAGAAGTGAATGAGAAGAGAATGAGGAATCCACAAGATTATTTTTATTTTCTTTAAAGCTCTTTGTGAATTAAAGATCTTTTTCTAACCACAGAGGACACAGAGAACATAGAGGAAGAGAAGGAGAGACTAATTATTGTTTCTCTATGTAGTGCGCAGCGCCTCGGTGCTCTCTGTGGTTCAATATGTTTTTTGTACAATTTAAACAAAGAGAAGTGAATGAGAAAAGAGTGAGGAAACTACAAGATCATTTTCACTTCCTTTAGAGCGTAGCGCCTCTTAGCCTCTTTGTGAATATTACCAAAGATGTTTTTGCACAAAGAGAAGTGAATGAAGAAAGAATGAGGGAATCACAAGATCATTTTTTACTTCCTCTAAAGCGAAGCGTCTCTTGGCCTCTTTGTGATAATTTGTCTTTCTCTGTGGTTCTATTTTTCTCTAAGGCGCAGTATTGAATGGTTGTTCCCAAACTAGTTTCACCGTTTTGAAAAATCTAAAAGCCAAAGAAAAAACTTTACCCTTTGTATTAACTTTTTAGATATGAATAGCTAACTAATTTAGTTAATTAATGCTATATTGGCGTTAATTAAAATTCTAAATAGTTCTTCATGGATTCGAGTTATGCTTAAGGCGAACACTTTGATTTTAGGTGGGCTAGCTACGCTATGCGCCCCAACTTTTGCTGCAGACAAAGTTACTGTTTATCAATCGTTTTCTGGTTATTCCGGGCTTATAAACACGCCAAACGCAAGTGTACTCGATAAAGGCATGATCGATATTGGTTATAATAACCAGCTTGATTTACGTGGTGTTCAGTACATGGATGGCCACAACTTTATATTTTCTGCAGGCTTGTTCGATGGCTTAGAGGTAAGTGGCCAGATAGCTTCTAACTCAATGCATGACAATTTATTCTACAGCGAAGGGCGTGGCCAAATACGTGACCTTTCTTTTAATGCAAAATACCAGCTACCTTATATTCCAAAAAATTGGTTTAGTGTTGCTGTTGGTGCGAAAGATATTGGTGGTGCAGCAAATAACTACGAAACTTACTACGCAGTAGCATCGAAAGAGCTATGGGGTTTTAGGTTCTCAGCAGGTTACTCAGTAAGTGACCGCCTCTCAAGCCAAATGGATGGCCCATTTGCAGGGGTAGAGTGGCAACCGTTTGAGTGGTTTGCTTTACTTGCAGAGCATGACGCAGAGGCGTTTAATGCTGCAGCCCGCGTTACCGTACCTAAAAAATGGCTGTATGATTTAGGCTCATTAACATTTACTAGCCGTTTTTATAGTAACTCTGACTTTGCTGAAGACGATACCTATTGGGGTATTAACTTTAGTTTACCGTTAAGCCCACGCGCAGCGAAGATTAAACAATTAGAGCCTGCACCAGTTACTGTTAAGACAGCAGCAAAACCAACGGCTAATGCAACTAGCCAGGTGGTTTATAACTCGCCAAGCAAAGCCAGTAAGCCTGCTTACACCTCAACACAAGCCGCGCCGTTACCAGTAAATAAAAAGCAAATGAACACCCAAGCACATGCTTTAAAGCGTGCCTTGGCGAATGATGGATTTGAAAATGTGTTAGTAGGCTATAACAAGCAAAATCAGCTAATTGTTAAGTTTGAAAACGCGATATTTAACCAAAACGACATTGATGCTCTTGGCTTAGTGCTTGGTCGCATTGCAGAGTATATCGACAATGAAAATACACAGTTTTATGTACAGCTCGAAAAATACGAAATAGCGCAGTTTAACGTTAGTGGCACAATTGGTAACTACAATGCCTTTTTAGCAGATAACGCAAACCCAGATTTAAATGTAAATTTAGGTGCAATGGCAATGCCTGCAGGTATTGCCTGGATTGGCCTTACCAAGGCTAACAACCCATACTTTAAACCGCGTTTAACACTTTCGCCTGCTTTAACTAGTAGCCATGCAACAGAGTTAGGTGTTTTAGATTACTCTTTAGCACTTAGAGCCGATGTTGATATACCTTTATGGAAAGGAGCAGGTATTGCGCTTGGCGGCCAAGTACATGTTACCGACAGTGATGACTACGAAGAAGACGCACCATTTAGAAATTACCGCGAAGAAAGCGATTTCGACCGTGCTATGTTTTACCAAACATTCGCGCTGCCTTGGGGATTTTATAACCAAACACAATTAGGTTATTTAAAAGATCGTTATGATTTTATGGGCATTCGTAACGAAACAGGCTGGTTAAGCCCTGAAGGCCGCCATAAAGTGACTGCCGATTTTGGTTATTTTGAATACGAAGATTACAACGGAAGTAAAGAATACCAAACTATTTCTTACCAATATAATTGGGTAGAGCAAGACATAACTTTGCATGCTACTGCAGGTAATTTTTGGTATGAAGACTCAGGTGCTCGAGTTGAAAGCCGTTTTTGGTTTGGCGATAGTTACCTAGCAGTATTTGCTGAAGACACAGATGTACAAAAAGTAGGTTTAGCGTTTAGCATTCCGCTTTCACCAAGAAAAGATATGGCAGTATCTAAGTACGGGCAAGTCATAGGTGCACCCGCATGGCGCCACAATGTGAGCACTAAAGTGGGTGATTCAGATAATTACCTCTCTTATAACCAAACTTATGTACCTGCAAGAGCAGTTAATTTAGACAATACGCTATTTAACCAAGGGCGTATGTCGACCCAATATGTATACAGTAATCTCACAAGGTTGAAAGAGGTTTATGTTAAATATCGGTAACAAATTTAATATTGTAATTACTATGTGATTATGTAAGTTTTAACTATAGTTATTACTTAGGGCTAATTTAATTATTAAGTAAGCCTTAATGATGTTAAAATAGCAGTTGCAAACTGTGTGATTGTTATTTAACCTTTAGTTAATTTTTAAACAGTTTTAGTATCTGTTAGCAATAATAGGTACGCTAGGTTAACTAACGACCTTATTTTAAAAAATGTTAATTTAAAAGGAATAAAAGGACTCCCTATGTTTACTAACAAAAAAACGCTACTTGCAATGTCTGTTGCATCTGTTTTTGCACTTTCAGGCTGTTCGAGTGATGATGACAAAAATGAGGTCGTACCTGATCCGGTTGATCCACCTGTAGTAGTTGTTCCACCTGAAGCTCCGGCAGAACTTGGTGCGGTTGTTAATGCTAATATTGTTGATAATGCTTCATTTGACGTAGTACCTTCAACTGTAATGTTCTATGAAAACGGTGTTGCATCTACAAGCCTTGTTGACGAAAATGGCAATGCTGTTACTTCTGTTACAACTGAAGATGGTAACTTTTCTTTCTTACTTAAAGACGGTGCAGATATCGATTCAGTTACAGCCGTTGTTATGGCTGATGGCTATGTTCAAAAAACATTCTCAATCGACCTAGCAGAACTGAGCGAAGGTGATGTAGAGGTTGTATTACCACTATTATCTGAAGAAAGCGATGGTGTGGCTGTTGAAGAAGCAAGCTCTAATGTTTCTGGCGGTAGCTCTGCAGATGCTATTACTGGTGGTGTAGCAAATGGTAAAGCAACTGCAGCTGTAACTGTTCCTGGTGGTACTCTTTTACAAGATGCTAATGGTGACCTAATCACTGGTGATTCGGTAACTTTAAAAGTTACTGCTGCTGATACAAGCTCTGAAGCTGGTGCAGCAGTAACACCAGAAGGCTTAAATGCTGGATCTACTACTACACTTTCTACACCTGTAGGTGTAGCAAGTGTTGAAATGGTTGACAGCAACGGCACTAAGGTTAAAAAATTCTCTCAGCCTATTACAGTTTCAATGGCTATCCCTGCTGACAAAGGTGTGTCAACGGGTGACATGCTAACTCTTGTTTCTCAAAATGAAGATACAGGTGTTTGGACAACTGAAACTCAACAAGTTGAAGTTAAAGACTTAATTGCAGATGGCAGTTTCTACAATGCGAGTTTTGAAACTGACCACTTAACATTCTATGCCGCAACAGTTAGTAGTTCAGCATGTACAGACAATAGCGTTACAATTAATTTCAGTGAAACCTTACCGGCAGGTTTGCATGTTATTATAGCATCCGATTCATTCAATCTTGTTCGAGCTAGACTACTAACAGAAGACAGTGATTCTTACACATTTAGCAATGCCAGAGTTGCTGAAGGTGAAGGGGCTACTTTTTATGTTGTAAATAGTGCTACTGGATTTGAATGGTCATCAGTTCGTGTAGAAGATGTTTGTGCAAATGATGCAAACGCTACAATTACACCTGAAGAAGTTACTTTTGTAAATTCAACAGTAACATTACAAGGTACTTGTGATAATTCTGAAGATGTTGTTGTTGGTACGGGCGCTAATGTTAGATACAGCGTTGGTAATAAGCCAAGCAAGAAAGCTACATCAAATGGTGATGGTACTTACTCTTTATCTAACCTGATCGAAGGTCAAAACTATGAGGTTAAGGTAACTTACTCAGGAACGCTTTCATCTCTAAATGCAGGTGCAGATTTCCAGAAATATGACTTAGCAGCTGGTGAAGATGAAACATTTGGCGGTGAGATTTCTTGCCCTACAACAACTGGTAGCGGTAGCTAATTAAAGTTTGTTAGTAAAATTGAGGGTCTAATTCCCTAAATAAAAAGCCGCTTTAAGCGGCTTTTTTTTGTCTGAATTTTAATAGCCCACCAACCGCCAGCTCAGGCCTTGACGATCTTCGTCTAGTAAGCCTACGGCCTTATTCTATTGTTTTCTGCGTTTGTATGTGTCGATGTAGGGGGACTTTAGTGCCGGAAAATTTTCACAAAGAGAAAGACTAGCCATCAGCTTTCAGCTGTCAGTTTTGAGCCGAAAAATTTTCACAAAGAGAAGTAAACGAGAAGAGAAATAGTAAAGCAAAGGGTACTCCCTCTAAAGCGAAGCGCTCTCTTATCCTCTTTGTGATAATTAGGTCTTCTCTGTGTAGCGCGAAGCGCCTCTGTGTTCTCTGTGGTTCAAATATTGTTTTAGCACACTATTCACAAAGAGAAGTGAACGAGAAGAGAAAGAGGGAACCCAAAAATAGCTTTATTACCTTTTAAGCGCAGCGCTCTCTTAGCCTCTTTGTGAGTAATTTCTTTAAACCATAAATTAGGCTTGCCAAGTAAGGGTGACGCCTACAATCGTTGTAACTTGTAACTTGTAACTTGTAACTTGTAACTTGTAACTTGTAACTTGTAACTTGTAAATTGTAACTTGCATCTCGTCCCTCTAACCTAATAGCTTCATATTTACGTAGGTGGTATATTCTCTTTGTGTTGATTATCCTTTTTAGGTAGACGATTAATGGCAAAAGATAGATACGCGCCAAAAGCTGTTGGCGATATTATGGCGGGCTTGAGTGGTCGCTTGGCATCTTATGCTGGTAAAACCCAAGTTTTGTCTTCTCAACAAAGCATTCTTGATGATTTTTTAGGTGAAACGCTTTCAAAAAAATGTCGGGTAAGTAATTACCGTGATGGTACTTTGATGATAGAAGCTGTTTCGGCACCGATTGCACTGCGTTTAAATTACTTAAAAATGGATATGCTTTCGCATTTTCGTGCCGCTGGTATGGTAGAGCTTGGGCAAATTAAAATTACTGCAAACCCACAGGCTACGCAGCGCTTATCGGCAACTAATAAGCCAGAGCAAAAGCCTGTTTCTAAACGTCAAATGAGCGAACAAACAGCTGATTATCTCAGCGCCATTGCCGCAGATGCCCCGCCATCGTTAAAAGCTAAGTTAGAGCGTTTAGCGCAACATGGGCGGAAGAAATAAATAAAGCCATCAGCTTTCAGCTGTCAGTTTTGAGAAGAACGGCATTGTTCTTTGGTATTGCGTTAATTCTCTGGCAGCCCCTGAATTCTGCCTCATTAATAAAGAACATTTGCACAAAAGAAGTGAATGAGAAAAGGATGAGGAAACCACAAGATCATGCTTTACTTCCTCTAAAGCGAAGCGTCTCTTATCCTCTTTATGATAATTTGTCTTTCTCTATGTAGCGCGGAGCGCCTCGGTGTTCTCTGTGGTTCAATATGTTTTGTACAAAGAGAAGTGAATGAGAAAAGAATGAGGAAACCACAAGATCATTTTTTACTTCCTCTTCAGCGAAGCACCTCTTAGCCTCTTTGTGGTTCAAATATTTCAGTCGCAGACTGAGCAAGTAGGTTGTGCTTTAGCGCGTCATTGGTGAAGGAGATGTAATGTATTGTCGCCATAAATGACCACCTACATTTACAAAGTTGAATTTCGTCCCTCTAATCGCCTTTTTTCTCCTCTGATCTTGATTTTATTTCGATTGTCGCCATATCTATTCAGTAATCTTGTTTTCACCCTTTTTATGGGGTTAGATCAAAGATTATGGCTGATTTTTAAATTTTCTTGCCGAAATTCCATATCTTCATAAACAGAAGGTTTGATGTTGCGCAGACTCTGGTATGATAGCGCACGAAATAAGCGGTGTTTTGAACAGCGTACTGATAAATTGTTAATTAATATGCCCTACATCATGAGCATAAGCGCATATTAATTATCAATTGAAGAAAGTGGGTTAGCTAATGACTAGCTAACAAAGAATATATTGTAACGGTTTTATCATGATATCTAATTTATTTACCAAGATTTTTGGTAGTCGCAATGACCGCACTATTAAAAACCTAAGAAAGACGGTCGCTCTAATTAATGCGCTTGAAAAGCAATTAGAAGCGCTTTCTGATGAAGATTTAAAAGCAAAAACAGCTGAATTTAGAGAGCGTTACGATAACGGACAAAGCCTAGATGATATCTTGCCAGAAGCATTTGCTGTGGTACGTGAAGCATCTAAGCGTGTAAATGGCATGCGTCACTTCGACGTACAGCTACTAGGTGGTATGGTTTTACACCAAGGTCGCATCGCAGAAATGCGTACCGGTGAAGGTAAAACACTAACAGCAACATTACCTGCATACCTTCGTGGTTTAACAGGTAAAGGTGTTCACGTAATTACCGTGAACGACTACCTTGCAAAACGTGACGCCGAAACTAACCGCCCATTATTTGAGTTCTTAGGCCTAACAGTAGGTTGTAACGTACCAGGCATGATGCCACAGCAGAAGAAAATCGCTTATGCTGCCGACATTACTTACGGTACCAATAACGAATTTGGCTTTGATTATCTGCGCGATAACATGGCATTTAGCATTGAAGAGCGTGTACAACGCCCACTTTACTACGCTGTAGTGGATGAGGTGGATTCAATCTTAATCGATGAAGCGCGTACGCCGCTTATTATCTCAGGCCCAGCTGAAGACAGCTCAGAGCTTTACATCGAAATCAATAAAATTGTGCCTGACCTAGAGCTACAAGAAAAAGAAGATGAAGAAGGCGTTGAAGGCGACGGCGATTACACTATTGATGAAAAGTCTAAGCAGGTTCACCTTACAGAGCGTGGTCAAATTAAAGTTGAAGAGCTACTAATTGAGCGCGGCTTAATTCAAGAAGGTGATTCACTTTACTCGGCTTCAAGCATCACATTATTAAGCCATGTGTATGCGGCACTTCGTGCTCACAAGCTTTATCAAAAAGACGTTGATTACGTTGTTAAAGAAAACGAAGTTATCATCGTTGATGAGCACACTGGCCGTACAATGGAAGGTCGTCGTTGGTCAGAAGGTTTACACCAAGCTGTTGAAGCAAAAGAAGGTGTACGCATTCAAAACGAAAACCAAACATTGGCATCAATCACATTCCAAAACTACTTCCGTTTATACGACACGCTAGCGGGTATGACAGGTACAGCAGACACAGAAGCGTTTGAGTTCCAGTCTATCTATGGTCTAGACACAGTAGTAATGCCAACAAACAAACCGATGATCCGTGACGATCGTGCTGATCTTGTATACTTAACACAAGAAGAAAAGTACGAAGCAATCCTTGCTGATATCAAAGATTGTCAAGAACGTGGTCAACCGGTACTTGTGGGTACTATCTCTATCGAAAGTTCTGAGTACTTATCGCAGTTCTTACGTAAAGAAAAAATTAAGCACAACGTACTTAATGCTAAGTTCCACGCACAAGAAGCAGACATCGTTGCTGATGCAGGTTTACCTGGCACAGTAACTATTGCAACTAACATGGCCGGTCGTGGTACCGATATCGTGTTGGGTGGTAACTGGAACAGCGAAGTTGAAAAGCTAGAAAACCCAACTGATGAACAAATCAAAGCGATTAAAGATGAGTGGCAAAAACGTCACGATGCAGTAATCGAAGCGGGTGGTCTACATATCATTGGTACTGAGCGTCACGAATCTCGTCGTATCGATAACCAGCTACGTGGTCGTTCTGGTCGTCAAGGTGATGCGGGTTCAAGCCGTTTCTACTTATCAATGGACGACGCGCTAATGCGTATCTTCGCTGGTGAGCGCATGACTAACATGATGCGCAAACTAGGTATGCAACGCGGTGAAGCAATTGAGCACCCTTGGGTTAACCGCGCAATCGAAAACGCGCAGCGTAAAGTTGAAGCACGTAACTTTGACGTTCGTAAGCAATTACTTGAGTACGATGACGTAGCGAATGATCAACGTCGTGTTGTTTACTCGCAACGTAACGAGCTTCTTGAAGAAGGCGATATTTCAGAAACTATCACTGCAATTCGTGGCGATGTGCTAAATGGTACAATCGACCAGTACATTGCACCGCAAAGCCTTGCTGAAATGTGGGATATCCCAGGTCTTGAAGAACGCTTAAAACAAGATTTCTTAATCGAGCTGCCAATTTCGCAATGGCTAGCTGATGATAGCAAACTATACGAAGAGAAACTTCGTGAGCGTATCGAAGAAGCGGTTGAGCAAGCATACAAGCAAAAAGAAGAGATGGTAGGCGAGTCTGTACTACGTCAATTCGAAAAAGCGATTATGCTACAAAGCCTAGACCAACATTGGAAAGATCACTTGGCTGCGATGGACCACCTTCGTCAAGGTATCCACTTACGTGGTTACGCACAGAAGAATCCTAAGCAAGAGTACAAGCGCGAGTCGTTTGAGCTATTCTCTGAAATGCTAGAGAACTTAAAAGTCGACGTTGTGGGTATTTTAAGTAAAGTACAAGTTCGCGCTGAAGAAGATGTTGAAAAAGTTGAAGAGCAACATCGTCGTAGCGAAAATGCGCCACGTGAATACCAACACGAAGAAGCTGAGCACATCGGTGGCGAAACACCAGAAGGTGCTGTAGTTACACAACGTGCAGAACCTAAAGTAGGCCGTAACGAGCCGTGTCCTTGTGGTTCAGGTAATAAATATAAGCAGTGTTGCGGTAAATTAAAATAACCAAAACACGGTGATAAAAAGCGACGCTTGCGTCGCTTTTTTTATGATTAAGGAAACAACAAATGACTAAAAAAGTAGTGCATGTTGCAGTTGGTGTTATTTATAAAGATCAGCAATTATTTATTTGTAAACGCCCAGACGACAAACACCAAGGCGGCTTATGGGAATTCCCAGGCGGTAAAGTAGAGCAGGGCGAAAGCGTATTTACTGCGCTACAGCGCGAGCTATTAGAAGAAGTAAACCTAACCGTAAATGGCAGTGAAGAGCTAATGGTTATCGAACATGACTACGGCGATAAGTGCGTACGCTTAGATGTGCACATTGTTGATGATTTCACAGGCACAGCCCATGGCGCAGAAGGCCAACAAGGAAAATGGGTCGCACTAAACGAGCTTGATGATTACAGCTTCCCAGCCGCCAATGTTGAGATCATCGAAAAGATAAAACAGAAGTACGAGCAGTAACAGCCGTCAGCTTTCAGCTGTCAGTTTCTGGCCGAGCGGCATTGTTTGCGGGTTCTTTATTAATTTGCAGACTTGGTGCTGAATGTAAGACCCGCCAAGCAAGCGTGACGCCTACGATTGATGTAGGCGTGAAATTTATTTCGCGCGAAAATAATTGCACAAAGAGAAGAGAATGAGAAAAAAGAGGAAGTGATAATAATGTTTTTTATTTCCTCTTAAGCGAAGCGCCTCTTACCCTCTTTGTGAATCATAGAAACATTGCGCGATGTAAAATCGCGCCTACAATGCAACCACTAACCACTTAACCTCCCACTCTCATCGCTCAAAAATGCGGCTTATCTTGTTTTGATAAGAATTGTTACATATTCGGTTTTGTTGTTTTGCTCGAGAGGTTTATTATGGAAACAGCGAAAAACTAACTGTTGGTATGGTTTACTCGTTTTTCGATAAATACTTTATAAATTAAATTGGTACGGGAACCTCATGAAAAAAGTAACACTTACCGCGGCAAGTATTGCACTTGCGCTCGGTCTTGTTGGTTGTGGTGAAAAAGAACAAGAAACTAAAGCACCAGCAACTGCGACCGTCACTGAAGCAAAAGCACCTTTAAACTCTGGCATTGAACTGGTGAACATGGACAAATCTGTTCGCGCACAAGATGATTTTTATTATCACGTAAACGGCGAATGGTTAGAGAAAACTGAAATTCCAGGTGATAAATCAAACTACGGCTCATTCACTCAGCTTTACGATAATTCGCAAAAAGCGATGAAAGAAGTATTAGAAAAAGCAGCGGCTAATAAAGACGTTAAGCCAGGCTCTGATGAAGCTAAATTAGCTGCATTCTACAACAGCTACATGGACGAAGCAGGTCGTGAAGCGGCAGGTATCAAGCCATTAACACCAGTGCTAGAAAGCGTTGATGCAGTGAAGAACAAGTCAGATCTTGTTGCTTTAATGGCTGAACTTCGCATTAAAGGTGGTAGTTTACCGTTTGGTTGGTACGTAAACAACGACGCGAAAAACTCTAGCGAAAACGCGATGTATGTTTATCAGTCTGGTTTAGGTTTACCAGATCGCGACTACTACTTAAAAGATGAAGAAAAATTCACAAAAATTCGTGAAGCTTACCAAGCATACGTAACAGCAATCTTAAGCAAGGCCGGTGTTGCTGATGCAGAATCTGCGGCTAAAGCAATTATTGCTCTTGAAACAAGCATTGCCGATGCACAGTGGAGCCGTGTAGAAAGCCGTGATGCGACTAAATCTTACAATAAGATGAGCATTGCAGATGCAAACAAACTTACAGGCGACTTTGACTTTGCAGCTTACCTTGATGCATCAGGTATCAAAATTGATGATGTAATCATTCGCCAACCTAGCTACCTAGAAAAATTTGCTGGTATCTACAACGATACAGACTTAGCAACGTGGCAGAACTACCTTAAGTTCCACTTTGTTAGCAACTATGCTCACCTATTAGATAAAGAGCTAGTAGACCTTAACTTTGATTTCTACAGCACAACACTTCGCGGTGTTACAGAGCAATCTCCACTTTGGAAAAAAGCGGTTGATGCATCAAACGGTGTACTAGGTGAAATTCTAGGTAAAGTATACGTTAAAGAAAACTTCCCGCCTGAAGCGAAAGCGCGCATGGAAGAGTTAGTAGATAACGTAATCAAAGGTTATGCAGTTGCGATTGAAAACCTTGAGTGGATGAGCCCTGAAACAAAAATTGCGGCTAAAGAAAAGCTTGATAAGTTCACACCAAAAATCGGTTACCCAGATAAATGGAAAGATTACTCAGCACTTGAAGTTAAAGGTGATGACTTAGTAGGTAACTACATTCGCCACAGCGAGTGGGAATATGCAGACATGACTGCAAAACTAGGTAAGCCAGTTGACCGTTCTGAGTGGCACATGACACCACAAACAGTAAACGCTTACTACAACCCAGTGAACAACGAAATCGTATTCCCAGCGGCTATCTTACAACCGCCATTCTTCAACCTAGAAGCTGATGACGCTGTTAACTACGGTGCAATCGGTGCGGTAATCGGCCACGAATTGGGTCACGGCTTTGATGACCAAGGTGCGAAGTACGATGGTGACGGTAACTTACGTAACTGGTGGAGCGAATCAGACCTTAAACAGTTTGAAGAGCGCACAGGTCAGCTAGTTGCTCAATATAACGAGTACAAACCATTTGAAGATGCAAGCGTTAATGGTCAGCTTACATTAGGTGAAAACATTGGCGACTTAGGCGGCTTAACAGTTGCTTATACGGCATACCAGTTATCACTTGGTGATGAAAAAGCGCCAATCATTGATGGTTACACAGGTGATCAGCGTTTCTTCATGGGTTGGTCGCAAATTTGGCGTCGTAAATACCGTGACGAAGAGTTACGTAACCGCCTAATGACAGACCCTCATTCACCAAGCCATTACCGTGTAATCGGTATTCTTTCAAATATGCCAGAATTCTATCAGGCATTTGATGTGAAAGAAGGTGACAAAATGTATATCAAACCAGAAGATCGCGTAAAAATCTGGTAATTGATTATCGATTTTAAAAAAGGCTCTGAGTGAACGCTCAGAGCCTTTTTTGTTTTAGGAGCTTTCAGCTTTCAGCCGACATTTGATGTAGACGTGAAATTTAGTGAGCCATCAGCTTTCAGCCGTCAGTTTTGAGCCGAATTGTGTTGTTTGTTGGTCAGGCATAGGTTGATGGAATGGCGTTGCATATAAGACGCGCCAAGCAAGCGTGACGCCTACGGTTTGATGTAGGCGTGAAATTTATTTCGCGCGATAGTTGAGTATTGTGTGACGTTTAAAACGCGCCAAGCAAGCGTGACGCCTACGGTGTTGTAGGCGTGAAATTTATTTCGCGCGATGGTTGAGTATTGTGTGGTGTTTAAGAAGCGCCAAGCAAGCGTGACGCCTACGGTTTGATGTAGGCGTGAAATTTATTTCGCGCGAAGGAAATTAAACCATAATCGCATCTTTTAGATACTGGAATAACTCTTTGTAATTCTTTGCTGGTTTTTCTGCTTTTACTTCTTTTGCGGCGCTGCGCACTAATTGGCGCATTTTTTGGCGCTCAAGAGACGGGTATTGATCAATTGTTGAATTGATCAGGTCGTCACCTTGTTTAATTAAATCATCACGCAGGGTTTCGATTTTGTTCATCAAAACATCGGCTTGATTGTTTTTATTAAGCATGATGTCGATCATCGCTTGAATTTCATCAACGTTTTCTGTGGTACGTAAAACTTTTGCGATGTAGTTTAAGTTACGACGGTAAGCATCGCTCTTGTCACTTACTTTATCAGAAACAACAAGGGCTTCTTTTAAATCGTGATTAAGCGGTAAACGATCGCGTTGCTTTTTCGGCATTTTTGCAATTTCAGCACCCAGACCATGATATTGCATGGCTTCACGTTTTAATTCGCTTTTTGATACGTAAATAATTTCTTCTTCGATAAGTGGCTTTTTCTTCTTCGCCATAAGGATGCTCATTCAGTAAACTTAACTATTCGCTATTATACGCCATTTAGTTAATGATTAATATTAGCTGATGCAGGTCTCGCAGTGTGTTAGCATTCGTTACACTATAAAAAATATCAGAACCTAGGACACACAAGATGAAAGATCCTATTTATCAACACATTTCTGAAGTGAAAGACGCAGTAAGCGAAGTACTGGAGCATGCAAAAAAATTGGGTGCAACAGCAGCAGAAGCGGCGATGTCGAGCACGTCAGGTTTGTCTGTCAGTACGCGCATGGGCGAAGTTGAAACAATAGAGTTTAACCAAGACGGTGGCTTAGGTATCAGTGTTTATGTGGGTAATAACAAAGGGTCTGCTTCAACGGCTGACTTAAACCCAAAAACATTACGTACAGTGGTCGAAAAAGCCATTGATATTGCAAAGTTCACCTCTGACGACCCATTTAATGGTATCGCTGATAAAGAGTTACTTGAATTTGCACCGCAAGATTTAGATTTATACCACCCGTGGGAAGTTAGCCCAGAGCAAGGTGTTGAGTTTTGTCATCAAGCAGAACAAGCTGCGCTAAATGCCGATGAGCGCATTGTAAATTCAGACGGTGCGAGTTTTTCTTCTCACCAAGGTTTACGTGTTTATGGTAACAGCCATGGCATGATTGCAGGTTACCCACGTACGCGTCATAGCATTAGTACGATGGTGATTGGTAAAGAAGGCGAGCAAATGCAGCGCGACTCAGCTTATACCATCGCACGTCATAAAGATGATTTAAATGACGCTGCAAAAGTAGGCCTCGAAGCGGCAACCGAAACCTTGGCTAAGCTTAACAGCCAAAAGCTCGGTACCATGAAAGTGCCAGTGATCTTTAGAGCAGATATTGCTAACTCATTATTCGGCCATTTAGTGTCGGCGATTGGTGGCGGTGCGCTTTATCGTAAGTCGAGCTTCTTGCTTGATAGCTTAGGTACAAAAGTATTTAGCGATTGTGTGAATATCTCTGAGCGCCCTCATTTATTAAAAGGTTTAGCATCTTCACCGTTTGATGCTGAAGGTTTAAAAACTGTAGACCGTGAAATTATTCAAGGCGGTGAGCTGCAAACTTACCTATTAGCAAGCTACGCGGCACGTAAACTGTCGATGGCACCAACGGGTCATGCTGGTGGTATTCATAACTGGCTAGTTGAACAAACCCATGCCGATTTAAAAGCGCTATTAAAAACCATGGGCACAGGCTTATTAGTAACTGAACTTATGGGCCAAGGTGTGAACACTGTCACTGGTGATTACTCACGTGGTGCAGCAGGTTTTTGGGTTGAGAATGGTGAAATCCAATACCCAGTAAGTGAAATCACGATTGCTGGTAACTTAAAAGATATGTTTAAGGCCGTTGTGGGCTTAGGTGGCGACATCGAGCGTCGTGGTGGTATTCAAACAGGCTCTGTATTGATTGAACAAATGCAGGTTGCTGGTAGTTAATTCATAAATAACTACTCAATTTTTTAAAGCCTCACTTTAGTGGGGCTTTTTTATTTGAAAAAAGTGCTTTACCTAAACTTAACTTGAGGTTTTATCTTGGTGGCAGTTTAAAAATAAAAAGGAAAACTACCATGTATTTAGAACACGTAAACCTTGTTGTAAGTAATGTTGATGCCATGCTGCACTTTTATAAAGCGGCATTCCCGCACTGGCGTGTGCGTAGCCAAGGCGATAGCAAATGGTCGGGCAAACCGCGCAAGTGGCTGCACTTTGGTGATGATTACCAATATCTTGCATTAAGCGATAACGGTGAAGCTGAAAACCGTGATTTAGCAGGCCACCAAGTAGGCCTTGCTCATTTTGCCTATGTGACAAACGATATTAATGCGGTAATTGAACGTCTGGTTTCAGCCGGATATGAAATTGATAAACACGGCCCAGAAAACCCTTACCGCAAAAATGTATATTTCATCGACCCTGCAGGTTTTGAAGTTGAGTTTGTAGAGTATTTTAGTGATATTCCAAGTGAAAGGAATAATGACTTGTGAAGGAGCTGTCAGCTTTCAGCTTTCAGTTTTGAGCCGAATTGCGTTGTTTGTAGGTCTGGCATTGATTGATGAAATGGCGTTGTATGCAAGACGCGCCAAGCAAGCGTGACGCCTACGGTGTAGGGTCGCTTTAACGCCGAACAGCTTTACTTTATTCACGGCTAAAGCCGTTCCCACGTTTGATGTAGGCGTGAAATTTATTTCGCGCGCATTCTTGTAGGTCGTGCTTTAGCGCGTCATTGATGAAACGTATGTAATATCTTGTCGCCATAAATGACGACTTACATTGCATAACCGCACCTCACAACTTTACTGCATCTTATTCATCTCTTTCCAACTGGCTTTTAGGCTGTTGGCGAAGCTGATGAACTTTTCTTTCATGGTACGTTTAACTGAAATCTCGACTGAGCCTAGCCATACATTACCTTCAATAGTGATAGTTGGGCCTTGGCCTTTGTTTAAGGCGACAGATTTGTTTTCTACGCTGCCAATCACACTAAATAATTTAGATACCACATTTACATGTTCTGGCACGTAGATTTCATCGTTACCTAAAATACAGTTAACGTAAATGGTGACATGCTGATGTTGGAAAATCGCTTCGCTAAAGTCGAGTTCGATTGAGCCTAGGCAGTTTGTGATGTGAATTTCTTTTGGTACTACCCATTGGCCGCTGCGCTCATTTGAGCCCAGAATACTGCGTAGCTGCAGGCTTTCGTTGTCGATGCTGTGGCTGTAGTGAGGTTTAAATTGCGCATGCTTTTGCGATTTGTAGTCAATATCCGCTTTCAGATCTAAATCAGCAACAAGCTCAACCAGTACTTCGTTGCTGGTGGCTTCCATTGCCTGATCTAGGCGGCGTTCAAATGCTTCGGCTGAAATAACAGCATGACTGTAGTTATAAATGAGTTGATCAATGACTTCTTCTCTTACTTGATCGATTGGGCGGTCTTCAAGTTTAACGGCCATGGTAGTTCCCTGTTGTGATTTTAAAGGTGATTCTTTAGTTATTAATTACAAAGCAAAGCTTAGGCCAGATTTTATTTCTATATAAATCATGAGGTTGTCTTTTTAGACGAATAAGCAATTTCGTTAAATTAACCACAGATTAATAAAATCAGCAACTAAATGGTTATTTTTGCAACATTGTGAACATCTTACCGAGCAGCTTGTAAATCTTTACCGAAATGAATATAAATCACCGCTGAATAGGTTTTTAACCTGCTGAAATTTAAAGAATAAATAGTTGGCATCATAGTCGCATTACTTAAACTGTCTTTAATCAAAAGGAGAAAGATTATGAACACTTTTAACAAATCTATGATTGCGGCTTTAGTAATTGGTGCAACTAGCATGTCAGCTCAGGCAAGCAGCTGGGAAAATGAAAGTAAAGATGCTTGGATTGATGGTAAGGCAGAAACTGTGCTTCTTATGAACACAAACCTTAACAACTTTGACATCAACACTGATGTAACGAATGGCAAGGTTGTACTTACAGGTAAAGTTGATAGCGAATTAGATAAAGAGCTTGCTGAAGAGTTAGTTCTTAGCCTAGACGGTGTTAGCTCTGTTGATAACAAACTAACGGTTGTTAAAAACATGAAAGCTAAGCACATGAAATCAGACAAAGCTGATTCTGCAGAAAGCGACTTAACCGATGCAAAAATCAGTACTGTAATCACCACACGTTATTTATTTAACTCAGAAGTAGGTGGTACAGATATCGATGTTGATACCGACAACGGTGTAGTAACACTAAAAGGTACTGTTGAGTCTGATGCAGAAAAGCAACTAGCGGTAAGCATTGCTGAAAACGCTGAAGATGTTCGCAAAGTAATCGATGAATTAACGATTGTTGCTGAATAATAGCAAGCCCTATATAGCCCAGCTTTTGCTGGGCTTATCTTTTTCAAGGAGTGAGTCATGGATTTAATACGTATTATTTTATCGGTTTTAATTCCACCTCTCGGCGTATTTTTACAGGTAGGTTTAGGTGCGCAGTTCTGGATTAATATTCTTTTAACTCTATTAGGGTATATTCCAGGTTTGATTCATGCTGTGTATATCATCGCTAAGCGATAATCACCGCATTAATCTACAAGGATGGGTAATGGAGCACAGCAAGGAAGGGCTGTAGGAGTAACGGACGATAAAGCGCAAGGAGTTTACAGTATGGATAATGTAACTAAGCACAAAGGACAACAAGGAAGTAACAAAGCGTTATGGAGTAGCGCACAATGGCAACGCTTTATGGATAAGGTGAATGGAGATGACAGCAAGGATTAAGCTTAGGCTTGGAGCCCAAACGGATGAAGCTAGCGTAAGGAGGAGACTATATGGAACAAGTACAAACGCAATCAAAACAAGGATTGACCAATAATGGAGTTGCTTTATGGAACAAGCAACAGTGGCACGAATTTATGGAACACGCGAAAGCGGTTGCGCCACGATTAACAGGGAAGGCTGACGATAAAAACCCGATGTCATCTTCAGGTGACATCGGGTTTTTAACTACTTCAGCAATTTATCTTTATAACTTAAATTGATTTACTGTCTTATTGAGAGACTCTGCTAACTCATTCAAATCACGTGCTTCATCCGCCAATTCATGGGCATGATCTGCAGTGCTATTCACTAAGTGATTAATCGCTGCCAAGCTATTGTTAATATCTTCTGCAACCACAGTTTGCTGCTCTGTCGAAGTCGCAATTTGATGACTTTGATCTTGTACATTTGTCACAGATTGCGCGATATCTTGCAATGCTTGCAATACAATTTGTGTTTGCTCAACTGAGCCTTCAGCACGCTCTTGACCTTGCTGCATCATGGTTGATGCTTGTTGGGCAATTTGCTGTAAACGGCTGATCATATTGCGAATATCATCTGTTGACTCTTGCGTTCTGCTTGCTAGTGAACGAACCTCATCAGCAACAACTGCGAAACCTCGGCCTTGCTCACCTGCACGGGCTGCTTCTATCGCTGCGTTAAGTGCCAGTAAGTTAGTTTGCTCAGCGATTGAGTTGATAACATCAACCACCGCGCCGATATTGCCACTTTCTTGTTCAAGACCCGCAACGACTTTAGACGCTTCACCAATGTGACTTGCAAGAGCGGTCATGACTGACTGAGCTTGAGTTGAGCGCTTAGTGCCATCTGCGGTAATGGTTTGCACTTCTTCAGCTGCATTATTGGTATGTTGCGCGTTACGTGAAATTTCGAGAACAGTTGAGGCCATTTCGGTTACTGCCGCACTTACGCTATCAACTTGTTGCTTTTCTTGCTGAATTTCATCATTGGTTTTTTGCGATACGGTTTTCAATTGGGCTGCGGCTTGGCTTAATTGCTCAGCTTGTGCTGCAGTATTCAGCATCATTGCACGTAATTTATCGATGAAAGTATTCATGTGATGAGCAAGCTGTCCTACTTCATCCTGACTTTTTATCTCGATTTTTTGTGTTAGATCGCCATCACCTGATGCGATATCACGCATGATGTAAGTGAGTTTAGTCAGCGGCTTGGTGATCATTTGCGTGGCCCAGAAGATCATCGCAATAATAATCGCAAGAATGATGATCACGGATGTTGTGGTTGTCATCACCGCATCATTTACTGGCTCATCAATCATACTGGTCGGAATTAAAATACCCACATACCAATCAAGGTAAGGGCTTTCTAATTCAAGGCGATTGTATACAACGTAATATTGCTCGCCTTTGAATGTGACAAAGCTGCTACCCTCTTTTTGGCTTTTCATCGCGCGGTTTAATTCGCTAAAGCCCGAGGTGTCGTTAAATTGCTTTTCGAGGGCATCTAAGCCTTCTTTGCCATTAGGTCCTTCGTCTGTGATAGATAGTTTATGTCCAGTTCGTTTTGAAAAGTGCACTACTTTCTGGTTGCTGTCGAGTAAAAAGCCAAAGCCTTGGCCATCAAATCGAATAGCTTCAACCATGTCGTTGATATTATTAAGCTGTAAATCAACACCACCAAAACCAACAAGCTTGTTTTGTTTATAAACTGGCTGTTGTACAACTGCAGAGGCGATACCTGTGGTTAAATCAACAGAAATAGGGCCAACATACAATTTATTAATTTTTAATGCATCTTGCCACCAACCACGTTTGTAGGCGTAATATGGTTGGCCATTATAAGTGGCGGTACGCTCGTTTTCTTTGAAGTACTCACCTGTGGTCGCAGAAGCAAAGAAGGCTGATAAAATGTTATCATCGTTACCACTAATACGAACAAAATCTTGATTAACGCTGCTGTAACCAGGCTGACTATCTAAGCTTTGATCGCGCTGAGTCCAGTTATCGAACCAGTTAACTAAATGCGGGTTTGTTACAAAGGTTTCGACAACTTTGCCGTATTTGGCAAAATAGGCCTGCATTGACAGTCGCTCACTTTGCAAATAGCTGTCGGCTTCGCGTTGAATTGCATGACGTGAGAGATCAGCAATATGGTTTACAAAAAAGCTAGACGCGATGATTAGTAGCACACTTATCGTCCCGCCAATGAGCAGAAGTATTTTTTTACGTAAAGAGAGGTTGTTTAACATAGTGCACGCGTTTTTATTATAGGTTAGAGTTATCTATCTAATCATATTTGCACCTAAATCGCTACACTGTTAAGCGAAGGTTAATAATAAATACTAAGGGGCAGTTGAGTAAATGAGTACTGAAAATAATAAACTGGTTGTTTTAGGTGCCGGCTGGCTTGGAAATGCACTTTGTGTTGAGGCAAATAAATTAGCATGGCAAGTACAGGGAACACATCGCGGTGGCGAGCACGAATATGACTTTCAGCGCCAGTTTATACTTGAAGGTGATGTGCTCAAGCATGAGCTGTCGCTTGAGAATGCTTGGTGGGTCTGCGCTATTCCACCGCGTAGTCGTAGCTCAGAAAGTAACTATTTAGCGACTTTGCAAGCAGGGCTTGAACTTGCTAAGCAACTAAATTGTAAAGGCTTTATTTTATGTTCTTCGACAGGAGTTTATCCATCTAACAATGGTCAATATGACGAAACTACAGAAATTATTTGCCAATCAGCACGTCAACAACAGCTATATGATGCTGAACAGTTAGTGCTAAGTGCTGGTGGTAAAGTATTGCGTTTGGCTGGTCTTGTAGGGCCTGGGCGCGATCCGGGTAGGTTTGTTGCCGGTAAAGAACTGACTAGCTCAAGTCAGCAAGTGGTAAACATGGTTCAGCAGCAAGATGTGATAGCGGCGATTTTTTCAGTACTTGAAAATTGGTCAAACGCGAGCAGTATTTATAATGTGGTTAATCCGGCACATCCTACAAAAGCAGATTACTACCAGCAAAAATGTGCTGAGCAGGGCAACCAGCCACCGATTTTTACTAGTCATGATAAAGGCGAGCGACTTATTGATGGCTCAGCGATTGAGTCACTGAATTTTCGTTATCAAATGTCCATTTAGTTATCTTTTAAAAGTAAGGTGGCCGCCTAATCGGTATTTACTGCCTGGTGATACTAAACGGGCAAAGCTCACAATACCTTGTGATGACCAAGTTCGGCGGATCACTTGTAAGCATGGCTCTTCGTTATAAAGGTTCAGCCATTCGCACATTTCTTGGTTGGGCATAATCGCTTCGACTGTATGGCGTGCCTCGGTGAGCGGGGCGTTTTGCGATAAGTATTCATGAGGCGTTAGGCTATGGAAATCTTGCTGTAAGTAATCTTTAGCAAGAGCGGGGTTCACAAAGCGTTCTTCAACTTGCAGAGGTTGCTCGTTTTCATTGTGTACAATCACACTTCTGTAAACATGGCTGTCGACCTCGACACCCAAAGCAATCGCAATTGGTGCTATAGCGCTTATAGACTCCATTACTAAAATGGTACAACTATAGTGGTTACTTCGCGCTTTTACCTCATCAGCAATATTTTTAATTTCTAATAAAGATGATTGTGACTTAAAGCTAGCCACAAAAGTACCTAGGCCTTGGCTACGGGTTAATATACCTGCATCGGTTAATTCACTGAGTGCTCGTCTTGCAGTCATACGACTAACTTTAAACTGGTTGGTAAGCTCATTTTCAGAGGGCACTCGGTGATTTTCTTGCCAAGCTCCAGAACGAATATTTTCCAGAATGAACTCTTTTATTTGCGCAAATTTAGGAACACTCATTATGCGTGTATATGTGGTGAGTAAACAGTATGTTTGAAGGTGACATAATTATCTTGTATATACAAGGTGAGTTGATAAACTTTAAGCAAATTTAAACTTAGTCTCGTAATGGGCCTATCGCAAGTATCAATGTAGGTGAAAAATGCACACAACCAATAATGATCAAGCTTTCTGGGATTTAGTGATCACAGATGCCAACATCGCCACAATGGACCCAGCCATCGAAGCACCTTATGGTGCTATTGAAAATGCAGCTATTGCTGTTAAAGATGGCAAAATTGCTTGGTTAGGTGAGCAAGCCGATTTACCAGAGTTTGATGCGCTAGCTACGCCAACATTGTCAGCAAAAGGGCAGTGGTTAACCCCCGGGTTAATTGATTGCCACACTCACTTAGTGTTCGCTGGTAGCCGTGCAGAAGAATTTGAACAGCGTTTACAAGGTGTAAGCTATGAGCAAATAGCTGCAAACGGTGGCGGTATTGCAAGTACCGTACGTGCAACGCGAGAAGCCGATCACGAAGCTTTATTTGTCAGTGCAAAAGAGCGCTTAAATGCATTATATGCAGAAGGTGTGACGACGGTAGAGATTAAATCTGGCTACGGTCTTGATTGCGAAAACGAAATTAAACTTCTCGAAGTGGCGCGTTTACTCGGTGAAAATCACCCAGTTGATGTTAAAACCACGTTTTTAGGTGCGCATGCATTACCGCCTGAATATAAAGGCCGTAGCGATGAGTACATTGATCTGGTTTGCGGTGAAATGCTTGACCGTGTTGTTGAAGCTGATTTAGCTGATGCAGTTGATGCTTTTTGTGAAAACGTTGGCTTTAGTAATGAGCAAACTCGCCGCGTGTTTGAAGCGGCTAAAAAACACAACTTACCAGTCAAGTTGCACGCTGAGCAGTTATCTAATCAACATGGTGCAGAGCTTGTTGCTGAATTTAATGGCTTATCTGCGGATCATATTGAACACTTAGATGAAGCTGGTATTCAGGCAATGGCCAAAGCGGGTACTGCAGCAGTTTTATTACCAGGTGCATTTTACTTCTTACGTGAAACAAAGTATCCGCCAATTGAACTACTGCAGCAGTACCAAGTTCCAATTGCTATTTCAACTGACTTCAACCCGGGTACTTCGCCTTTATGTTCATTGCATTTGATGATGAACATGGCATGCACTATTTTTCGGATGACACCAGAGCAAGCATTGGCTGGGGTAACTCGAAACGCTGCAGGTGCTTTAGGACTTGATGATCGTGGTGTGTTAAAGGTAGGCGCACGTGCTGATATTGCCCATTGGCAAATAACCCACCCAGCACAATTAAGTTACCAATTTGGCGTAAATAAACTGTTAAATCTGTGGATTTTGGGTAGACTTAATTAGATAAGTCTTTTTTACGTAGTATTTTTACATGTCTTTGATTGCCAGCTTAGCAAGTAGTAGCGTGAGCCTTGCAAATTTAAGTAGCGATGTTGTGCCAGTGTTTTTAGCTGGTTGCGTTCTTATGGCAATGATTTGTGCCTTATGTGTTACTCAAAATTCTATTTTAAGGCTGAGCTTAGTCGTCAATGGCGTGCTTGGATTAGCAATTCTTAGTCTTGGCATGCCTTGGTTAGTGTTATTGTTAAGTGCAAGTGTTTGTTTTCATTTGTGGCAGGCATTTCGCACAACTAATTGGCTAGCAATCATTATCTCAGTTGTTGCTGCGATTGTATTAACAGTACTTTATTCAGCTCATTTATTGTTACATACTGCTCTTTACTGGCTTGTTTTTTCTGTCGTTATTTTGTGTATATCAGGCTTTTTTAACTATGAAGAACCTGAAGAAGAGCAGGTGGTCGTTGAGCCACTTCACACTGACGAGTTAGATGCGACACCTCTTACAGGCTTACCCGATCGCAACGCCCTAAAAAATAGCTTTATTGCTTGGACCGAGGAGCATGATGCTAACTGCGCGTTAGTGATGCTTCGCCTTGAAGGTTTTAACGATGTAAACCAACACATCGGTCGAGACTTTGGTGATTTGTTATTAGCGCAATCAGCAACCCGAATTAAACAGCAGCTCAATGTTGATAGTGTTCTTAATATAGTGGGTAATTCAGGCAAAGCCGAAAAGTTGGCGCATTTAGGGGGCTTAAACTTTGCGTTTATTTGTTCATTAGAGGAACAAAAGCACCTTCATGAGCAACTAATTAGTCAAATTCGCCATGTTACTTTAAAGCCATTTAATGTTGCCAATTGCACCATTGAAGTTAAAGTTCGTGCCAGTTATGTAGTTTGTGATGAGCCTGAATACAGCTTTGAAAACTTCATTTCGTTTGCCAATCTAGCGCTTGATTCAAATCCAGACAAAGCGATTGTGCCTTATCATCCACAAATGATGATTGAGCAATTGGAGCAGCAAGCACGACTACGTGAGTTAGCACACCTTGATTTTGCAAGTGAACTAGAGTTGTATTTTCAGCCAGTTATTCGTAATAGCGATGAGCAAATCGAATTTTTAGAATTGCTGTTACGTTGGCAGCATCCTAAGCAAGGGATTCTTTCTGCGAATAAATTTATAGATGATATACGTGTTGCAGGCCTAAGCTATCCTGTGGCTGCTTTTGTTATTGAGCGTGCAGCAGAACTTGCTATGGCACTACGAATGGAAGGTATTGAATTACCTCTTAGTATAAATGTGTTTGGCCCTGAGATGCTGCACGAAGAATTTATTGAGTTTGTTGACCGTATCATGGCTGAGCATCGACTAGAGCCGGGTGATTTAATTATCGAGTGCCCGCTCGATTTATTTATGAGTTTAGATGACCAAGGTAAAGCGATGGTTGCAAGGCTCAATAGTATTGGTATCAAATTATGTATAGATGGTTTTGGTGACACACCTATTTGGCTAGCTAAGCTTCCGAATCTTAATGTTGAGTATATTAAAGTGGCGGCTTCACTTACCGCTGATTTTGCTCATCAAAGTCAAATTCGAAGCCTCGTTTCGGGCATGGTCGATATGCACAATCAAAATAATGCAAAAGTGATTTGTGAAGGAGTTGAAACTCTAGAGCAACTTAAGTTTGTAAAGTCGCTTAAAACCTATGCTGCACAGGGCTATTATTTTAATTACCCATTGAGTAGTGTTGGTATGATGTCATGGCTTAAACAATGGCGTTTGGAGCACCAGTAAGCATAAAGCTGTGCTCTCCCTCTGGTAGGCTTCACGATACAACACCGCTTTTATAACCCTAGTTTCTGTAACCTTGTCACGTGGCTACGGTAAAGTTCAACTGGATCAACTTCACGAAAACTATGCAAACCAATAAATTGGTTAATCTCATCGAGATGATTCATTTTGTAATCATCTTTGATCACATGCCCTAAATGGCTACTACAGCGTGAAATGAGTCCGTCACTGTGACCTAAGATAAATAATGAGCCAAATAACATGGATAAGTCACTTAAATCTAAGATATTAGTGAGTGTTTCTGTGCCGCTCCAAGAAAAGTAGTATACGCCATTGCTTGCAAGCATATTACCTTGTTCGCACTCGTTTTTGGGCAAGCCTTCGGGGTACTTTTGATTAAATGTTGCTGCTCCTTGTGTGCTTAAACTATTTATTGCACCGGGTGTATTTTGCGGTAATTGACTATTGCCTGATAATAACGAAATAACACCACCGAATGCATCGAATACTAATCGAGTTGTATATTCTGCTTGAGAGCCGGGTGTTAGCTCCTTATTAATAAGATCAATAATGCCACTGCCATAATTTGCACCGCCTACACTGGTAACTGAGGCAATTAGATCAGGCCTGATAGATGCAACATAGCGTGCAGTTTGCGCACCTTGACTGTGACCAATCAAGTTTACTTTTTTAGCACTAGTCAGAGCTAAGATTGATTCTATTTGAGTGAGTAATTGCTCGCCTCGGACTTCTGAACTGTTGATAGCAGAAACGGCAGGTGTGAAGACTAAAGTACCATCTTTTTCCAGAATTGTAGCGATATTGTAGAAGTAATCGATTCCGAGCAGGTTATCGAATCCCATTAGCCCATGAACTAAAACAACTGGATATTGGGTAGTTGTTTTTTTGGCATTGCACCAAGGGCTCAACAAAAAAAGTAAGGTAACAAATAAAATTAACGGGATTTTTTTCATACCTTTTACTCTTCTACTTCAATATTTATCACCAACAAGCCTTAAAAAAGCCTGATTTTAGTGCGCTTTTAATTCACCTTACCTTAAATTTGGGTTCTCTGTAATGTTAAATTAAAGTAAGCAGGAAAAGATGGTTTTAGTGTTTCGTTATATGTTTATCAATTTGTGTTTTTTCTGCGGTTAAGCAATTTATTTTTAATCTGGTATTTGATAAAGTCCGCGCCGTCCTCATCCTGTAGGACATCCTGTTGATGATGCATCTGAAAGGATGCAACGTATTGATAGCTTCTCCCCAGTTTGCTATAACGACTCACTCCTTGTTGAGTGAGTCGCTTTTTCTTTTCTTATCATACAATTCATTGCACAAATACACGCAAGTGATACCATCAAAGTGATTCTTATTTACTTTCGAAGGAATGCGTTATGTTTAAATCTTTGGCAATAGCTGCCTTTTCATTATCGAGTATTTTAGTTGCCCCTTTAGCCAGCGCAAATTGGCAAGTTAATAATGAGCAAAGTAACGTAAGCTTTGTATCTATTAAAAAGAACTCTATTGCAGAAGCACATCATTTCAAAAACGTGTCGGGTACACTCAACGAGCAAGGTCAATTTAAGTTGATGATCGACCTGACATCGGTTGAAACTCTGATCCCTATCCGCAATGAGCGCATGACAAAGTTGTTATTTGAAACAGCTAAATTTCCTAATGCTGTGTTAACTGCTGATTTAAGTAAAGCATTATCAACACTGAAACCAGGTCAACATGTGCTGAAAGGGTTAAAAGCTGAGTTAGATTTTCATGGTAACAAAAAAGAACTTACGATAGATGTTCTAGCCAATATGTCAGCAAAGGGCGATATTAGCGTGTCATCTTTTACGCCAGTTATTATTAATGCGAGTGATTTCAAAGTAACAGAAGGCATTAGTGAACTACAAAAGCTTGCGGGCTTACCATCAATTGCAACAGCGGTTCCTGTAACATTTTCTTTGACGCTAGATAAAGAAAAATAATGCAATCACTTGCTGACTTAGAAGCCGCTCTTCAAACGCCCGATAAACCTTTTGAACAATGGCAGCCACAAAACTGTGGGCAAGTGCCAATAACGATTGATGCGCAAGGGCGGTGGTTTTATGGCGGCAGTGAAATAAAACGCGAGGCAATGGTTAAACTCTTTGCCTCTGTGCTTTGCAAAGAGGCAGATAGTTATTTTTTAAAAACACCCGTCGAGAAAATGGCTATCACTGTCATTGATGTGCCTTTTATTATTGTTGATTGGCGTTTTGAAGAGACAGAGCAAGGCCTTGCTCTATGTTGTGTCGATAATTTACAGCGCGCTTGGTTGGTATCAGCAAAGCAACCACTATTACTGAGAGAATTTGAAGGTGTCAGTGTGCCTTATCTTCAATTAGCACATGGCTTGGCTGCGAGGGTATCGAGAAATGTTTATTATCAGTGGGCTGAAATAGCCTGCTCAGATGAGCAGGGCTATTATATAGAATCATTAGCCAAGCGTTATTACTTGGCCTAAGCACTTAGTCTTCTGGTTGTTCGTCAGACTCAGGTGCTTGCGCTTCAATAGGGCCTAAAAACCACTCATCGAGCTTTTTAGCAACTTCAGGTAAGCCGGTGCCTTTTAGTGAAGAGAAGGCATGTACTGTAATATCACCATCTAAACTACTTAACTCACGACGAACTTGTAAAACTTGAGCTTTACGCGCGCCTTGTTTTAGCTTGTCGGCTTTAGTTAATAGTGCCAGCACTGGAATTTCGCTGCCCACCGCCCAGTCGATTAAGTCACGGTCTAAATCTTTTAACGGGTGGCGAATATCCATCAAAACAACGATACCTTTTAAGCTTTGACGTTTTTGTAAATATTCACCTAGCGATTTTTGCCACTTCTTTTTCATTTCGATAGGCACTTTCGCAAAACCATAGCCCGGCAAGTCAATAAGGCGCTTATCGGCATCAAGTTCAAAGGTATTGATCAGCTGAGTACGACCAGGTGTTTTAGAAGTACGCGCTAACTTTTGATCAGTTAACGTGTTTAAAGCACTTGATTTACCCGCATTAGAGCGACCAGCAAACGCGACTTCAATCCCCGTATCAGCAGGTAAGCGTGAGATATCAGGTGCGCTGGTAACAAAGGACGCAGTATTGTATTTGATACGAGATTTGAGCACAGGCTCTCCTAGTCTTTTATAAAAAATAACAAACAGTGGCTAATTTCCACTTAAGGCACGTATTTTATACTATTAAAGCAGCATTCAAAAGCGTATTTAAGCGTGCTAAATTGGCTTTAAATTAGGAAAATTACTAGGTGTAAACTTAATCTAAGTCAAATCCCTATAAATTATGAGCTTAATGTGGGCAGAAAACGTGCCAGAGAATTTATTATCGTGTAGAATATAGAAATCACAACATCCATATTGTAGATGATACAGGGTCGGAAACAGAGAATTCACCATGAAAAAAATAGCACTATCTTTAACTATATTGCTTGGTACGTTGTCAGCAAGCAACGCAACAGCATTTGATGGCGATGTAAACGCAGGTAAAGAGAAATCGGCAACGTGTGCGGCTTGTCACGGCCCAGACGGTAATGCACCGGTTAATATCTACCCTAAAATTGCAGGCCAACACGCAGATTATATCTATAAACAATTACAAGAGTTTAAATTAGGTATGACATCTGGCGGCAAAGAAGGTCGTATGGATCCAGTAATGAGTGGTATGGCTATGCCGCTTAGCGATCAAGACATGAAAGACCTAGCAGCTTACTTCTCTTCTTTAAATATGTCTGAAGGTGCAACACCTAAAGATGTAGTAGAAGTAGGTCAGCAGCTTTATAAAGCTGGTGATGCAGAGCGTGGTATTCCAGCATGTGCTGCGTGTCACGGTCCTCGTGGTAACGGTACATCACTAGCTAAATTCCCGAAAATTTCGTTCCAACATCCAGAATACATCAAGTCACAACTTGAAAAATTCCGTGATGGTACGCGTAATAACGACTTAAACGGTATGATGCAAGACATCGCTAAAAAGCTAACAGACAAAGACATTGAAGTACTTTCAAAATACTTAGGTGGCTTACACTAAAGTCTGATTGCGGAAAGAAATGCTCCGCAGTAGTATGTAAAGAGTTTGAAAAAGCAGCGCAAGCTGCTTTTTTTGTACCTAACGTATGTCGAAATTTCCCACTCCCTTGTGAGACATTGACCATATCTAGCTGTAAGCCAAGTCTTATTTTTATTTCACTATTTTTGCTAAGTCATTGTTATTAATTAAAATGACAATGTTGCAATAAGTCATCTGTAAGAAAAATTATATAAATTAGTTGTAACAATTTTATTAATAAGTAAATTAACCACTGTCGCTGAGACAGCAAAAACAACATGGACAATGTAATAAGGAAAGTAACTGCGGCAAATCTTTAGGGGTTGACACTAGTTAGGTGTCCTAAAGGAAATAACAAAAAAGTGTCAGGATTGACCGAGAATAATAAAAGCTCATGGAAGTTTAATAATAAAAACAAAATGGAATGCTACACGGAAGGTTAAAACAATAACAAAATGGATAAACAATAATAATAAAAATAATAAAGACTAAAAAGTCGAAGGGAGAAGTGTCCAGATAATTGGCGCTCAGATTAGTAGGCGGTAGAGATGTTTTCTCTACCGCCTTTTTATTTGTCCTGTTACAATAGCCACCGTTTGTACTAAAAGTATGAAAAGTGCGCAGTTCGTCAAGTTGACCAACCACATCCGCACATCGAATTCTTCTGGTTATGCCAGCATTACAATGCCACAAAGGCGTTGTGCACAACCTCTTAAGTGAGATGATCAAGATATGAGTAGAAAGAAAAAGTCGCGTAAAATTCCATCGAATGGTCCTGTACGTCTGAGCAAAGAAAAGCTTAGAGAGATGCGCGCGTTAAAAGAGCAGCGAGTTAAAAAGACCAAAGGTGCTAAACCTGGGTCTCGAAATGCACCTGATGCACAAAATGCAGAAAACACTGCTGCAAACAATCAACCGAAAGATAAGCGTGTTGGTAGTAAAAAGCCGATTTCTTTAGTTGCGCCTAAGGCTGAGCCGAAAGTTGAAATGAAACGCAACTTAAAGCCTATGGTTGAGCTTAAGAAAGTGACTGAGCCTGAACTAACACCAGAGCAAGAGTTAGAAGCGCTAGAGAATGACGAGCGTCTACTTAAGCTGGTTGAGCGTCATGAGCGCGGTGAGTTATTAACAGGTAAAGACGCTAAGTACTTCAATAGCCGTATTGCTCGCCACCAAGCACTTTGCGAGTTATTAGGCATTGAAGATGAAGACGAGTACGAAGATGACTTTGAAGATGATTCATACGATGAAGGTGAATCTGACTTCGATAAGTACTTATCTGATGATTTAGCCAACGAATGGTTTGATGACGAAGATGAGGATGAGCGATGAGCACAACCTTGATTATTGCCATTGTAATTGGTGCGGCAATTATCGCAGGGCTTGCGTTTTATGCAGGGCAACTTCTGTATAAACTAAAAGAGCAAAATAAGCTTATCGCCAAGAAGCAAGCTGAGCATGAGCAAAAGCTTGCGGTATCAAAAGCAAAGCGTAATGCAAAGCTAGCCGATAGCATTCATTTGATTGCCCGTGCAATGAATGAAGAGCAATGTGAGTTCTCAGAAGGCTGCTTACGTATTTGGGTGCTGATCTCTCAATACAGCTTTGCTGAAGAGTTTGAGCTAAGTGAGCGCTACCCAGGCATATTTAAAATGTACGAAGTCGTAAAAGATATGCCAACGCACGATGCCCGTAAGAAATACTCTAAAAAAGAGATTTTTAAAATGGACACCGCTCGCTGGCGTGCTGAAGAGCAGCATAGCGATGAAATTAAAGCGGATTGCGCACGTATAATTGAAGAGTTTAAAGCCGCTCCAGGCAGCGAAAACGTAGTATTTAATTAAGTTGACGTACCGTTGAATTAAACAAAATAAAAAGCAGAGCCCAGGCTCTAATGCCGATCAGTTAAGCAATTGACATTTGGCATAATAGGATCAAAATCCGATGATCACAGGTCATCGGATTTTTTTATGCCCCTTAATCATAGCTTCGCCAATATTTCATCATTTATCGATTCTAATATTCACAGCTTGTCGGAAATACTGGATGAGTCTTTAATACAACAAGCACTTGCAAAGTCTGGGGTCGCAACACTCAGGAAGCGCAGGCTACCTCTTGAGCTAATGGTCTGGAGTGTGATTGGCAGCGCATTGTTTCGAGATATGCCTATGACTCAGGTCATTAATCGTCTTGATATTGTATTACCAAGTAAGAAACCTTTTGTAGCTCCTAGTGCGATTGTTCAAGCAAGACAGCGTTTAGGCTCGGAATCTATTCGTCATATCTTTAATATGACTCAATCCCGTTGGCATCAAGACACACCACATCCAAACTGGTGTGGATTAACCTTACTTGGCGTTGATGGCGTGGTGTGGCGTGCAGAAGACACGCCAGCTAACAATGATGCATTTGGTAAGTTGCACAATGACAAACGCGAATCGGCTTTTCCTCAAATTCGTATGGTCTGTCAAATGGAACTCACAAGTCACTTATTGACCGCATCCGCCTTTGACGCCGTTGCGGCTAATGAAATGACGCTCGCTGAGCAGCTGATAGAGCAAACACCCGACAATAGCCTAACGCTGTTTGATAAAGGTTTTTACTCATTAGGGCTACTTCATAAATGGTCTACCACTGGTACATCAAGGCACTGGCTAATTCCCTTAAAAAAAGGCACGCAATATGAAGTTATCAGGGA